>CALGMC010000315.1 GCA_937959145.1 uncultured Chlorobiales bacterium | reverse complement strand
TCAGTTAAAGCCAATGCGACGCCCGTCAAACGCAATCGCTCGAAAAATTTTTCTTTTAGCCACGAACTGTGCCGCACTTCAAGCGCGAACCGAAACTCGCTTGTCGGAAGCGAATGCAGAAACGACTTCATCACTTCAACGCTTTCAAGCGTGGCGGCAAAGTCGGGCGGCAGTTGAATAAGAAGTGCGCCGAGTTTTTCTTTCAAGCGCGAAATCGTGTTGAGAAAAAGGCGCAACGTCTCTGAACAATCGCGAAGCAACTGCTCGTGCGTAATCGCCTTCGGAACTTTGGCACTGAATACAAAATCAGGTGGGGTTTTCTCATACCAACTCTCGACGACAGATTCGCGCGGAATCGCATAAAAAGTTGAGTCAATTTCAACCGTTGGAAGACGCTTCGCATATTCGACAAGAAAATCTCCCGACTTCGTTTTGGGCGGATAAAAATTTCCGACCCAATCTTTCTGCGACCACGTTGATGTGCCAATGAGATATTTCATGTGTGCAATGAAAAAGCCTTCCCAAACGAGAAGGCTTTGTGAAAAAACGATTAAAACTTTTTACATCGCATCTACTTCACGTCAACCGAGCCTTCGGGGGCTTGAAGACCAAAGAGCGCAAGGGCGTTGTCGTTATGAACAAACTTGCGCACCTTGACGGTTTGAAGCGGATAGCCTAAATCGCGAAGCGACGCGCCTGTGGTATCGGGCTTTTCTTTGAGAAATTCTGCCGCCATTATGCCGCATTGATAGCCCCATTGATAAAAATCAGCACCGTAGCCGAATGCGGCACCGCGCTTGACGAGTCCCGCTTCGGAAGAGACAATCGGAATTTTGGCGTCATTCATCGTCTTGACAATCGTTTCAAACGCATTGAAAACAACATTATCGGGCGGCGCGAAGAAAACATCAATTTTGGCGTTGGCTAAGGCTTGTGCCGCAGGAAGCGCGTCAATCGTGGCGGAAATAGCGCGCTCTTCGATTGCAAAGCCGTATTGCTTGGAAAGCGAGCGAAGCCGATTGATAGCGTTGGTTGAGTTGATTTCCGAACTGTTGTAAATCACACCGATTTTCTTGGCTTTTGGGAAGGTGCGTTTGATGAGCGCAAGGTTGCTGTCGATGTAAGTGAGGGTTTCATAAACGCCAGAAAGATTTTTCGGGGCTTTGATATTTCGTCCCGTTGAATCAACTTCGGTCAGATTGTTAATCGTCGGCGAAGGTGCAACCATCATGAAAATCGGAATGTCTTTCGTTTTGGCTAAGGCACTCACCATGGCAACCGTGGTGTTTGCCGCAATCAAGTTGACTTTTTTAGCGACGAATTGGTCGAGAATTTGGTTGAGCGTGGCGTTATCGCCTTGTGCGTTTTTGTAGTCGACGTTCACTTTACTGCTGTCGAATCCGCCTGCTTTGAGCGCATCAAGAAAACCACGACGCGCGTCGCTGATGGTTTCGTCTTCAACGGTTTGAACGAACCCGATAACGGGAACCGATTTTTCTTTGGTCTTTTCCTCTTTTTTACCGCACGCCGAAATCGCAAATGCAATCACGAGCGCAAGAATAAACTTGTTTCGCATAGTTTTTTGACTTTGTTGTTACAATGATGGTGTTAGATGCCTATTGGCTGATTGATGCGATGTTGTGAATTGAACGTAAAGTTACAAATCTTTCAGCAGTTTACTCACATTCAGATTTCTCAGCGTATCGAATCGCAGTGCGAATTTTAAGGGTTGTGCCGCTCGAAGAAAAAGCATACTCGACCTGTTCAGCGAAATTCTTTATCAAAAATACGCCGCGCCCTGACGGTTTGAGCAAATTTTCTGGGGCAAGCGGGTTGGGTAGCGTATTGGGGTTGAAACCACTGCCTTCGTCGCTGACTTCAATGTTCAAGTAACCGTCTTCAATCGTGCAGAGAAGCGTCGCATGTTTATCTTTATTGAACTTGTTGCCGTGTATAATGGCGTTGTTCGTCGCCTCTGTAATGAGAAGCATAACGTCGTGAACGAAGTTTTTCTCAAAGCGATGCTCCTTGCACATTGTCTTGACAAAACCCTCGACTCGGCGAACTTCACTTAAATCGCTCTCTAAAATCAATTCGTAGCGGCTCTGCATGTCGGGAAGTATGACGTTTCAAAAGACAAAGTGAAAATACATCTTTCACAGAAAAGAGTTCTAACTTTGGAAAAATGCCATGACGGAAAAATGCCATGACTTTTACTTGTCGCAATTTTCAACTTGACCTCTCAAAGCCGAATCTTATGGGCGTTTTGAACATTACGCCCGATTCCTTTTCAGATGGCGGACGTTTTTTTTCTGGTGAAGCCATCGACCTCGACAAAGCCATCGAGGCGGCACGCCAAATGCAAAAAGATGGCGCGACTGTGATAGACATCGGCGGGGAATCCACGCGCCCCAATGCAACGCCCGTTTCTGCCGACGAAGAAATCCGACGAACCGTGCCGCTCATTGAAAAACTTTCAAAAGTGCTCGATGTTCCCATCTCGATTGACACTTACAAAGCCCGCGTTGCTGAAGCGGCACTCAACGCAGGTGCGAGTTTAGTCAATGATATTTCAGGATTTCGGCTCGATGGCGCACTTGCCGATGTATGCGCCAAATACGAAGTGCCCGCCATTGTGATGCACAGCCGACAAAAGCCATCAGAAATGCAATGGAGTTACGAAGAAAAAACCGTCTACGCTGATGTCGTCGCCGAAGTCAAAAGCGAACTTTTGCAGTCGGTTGAATTTGGAAAGGCAAGGGGCGTTAAGGCGTTCATTCTCGATGTCGGGTTTGGATTCGGTAAAAATGTCAATGCTAATTACGAACTCTTGATGCGCTTATCGGAATTTCTGCCGCTCGGCTATCCGATTTTGGCAGGGCTTTCGCGCAAGTCGTTTATCGGCAAAGCGTTAGACCCTGAAAACATTGCGCCCGTCGAGGCGCGGCTTTACGGCACGATTGCCGCCAACACCATCGCGATGATGAACGGCACACACATCTTGCGCGTCCACGACTGCAAAGCCAATGCCGACGCCGTGAAAATCTTTTGTAAGGCTCGAAAAGCAATCACGGCAACGCGCTGAAAAAGTATTCAGAGAAAAGTAGCATTTGCGGAGAAGTGATTTTTTCTTACTTTTGCGTCCTTTCAATGCTCGGGGTGTAGCGCAGCTGGTAGCGCGCTTCGTTCGGGACGAAGAGGTCGTGAGTTCGAGTCTCGCCACCCCGACTGCCTTCTAAAACCCTTGTCTCAACAAGGGTTTTTCGTTTATGACACTTTCGCTCATATCTTGACTTCGGAACAGCGATAAAACGGATTAGACAGATGCGCACGGATTTTTATTAGCAACTCGAAATGAACTTGATTTTTATTTTTTTGGACGGTGTCGGTTTGGCTGAACGCTCGGCGCATAATCCCTTTTTTACGACGCCGATGACGCGCTTCAAGCGTAGTGTCGGTTGCGAACTTTTCTTGGAAGATGCTCCCTACTTAAACTCCGACAAACTCATGCTCCCGATAGATGCCGGACTTGGCGTTGAAGGCGCGGGCGAAAGCGGCACAGGGCAGTTCAGCATTTACACAGGTATCAACGGTGCCAAATGCTTCGGGCGGCATTATGGTCCGCACATTCCCTCGGCGTTGCGTGCAATCCTTGCCGAAGAAAACATCTTCCGCAAACTCAAATCGCTCGGAAAATCTTGCCTTTACGCCAATGCGTATCCGAAACGCTTTATTGAGTGGTGTTTAGACCAGCGCACGAAGGGCAAAATTCGCAGTTCGGTCTTGTTTGAGGCGGCAGTGTTGGAAAACATTGCAATTTGTAGCAATGAGGCGTTAAGGGCTGGAATGGCGATTTCGGGCGACATCATCGCACGCTGGTGGCGATTGAACCAAACGGACGGCGACGCTTCTATTCAAGAAATTTCTGCAACCCATGCCGCACAAAATCTGCTCCGCCTATCACGGGAGCACGACGCGGTGTTCTACGAATTTTTCCTCACTGACCTTGCCGCGCATGGCAAAATTCAAACCTCGACGTCGGAAATCGTCTCGCGATTAGATGAATTTCTCTCGGTGTTGATTGAAGAACTGCCCGAACAAACAACCCTCGTGCTTACCAGCGACCATGGAAATTTTGAAGATACAAGAACTTTACGGCATACTCAAAACCCTGTGCCGCTTTTGGTGATCGGTGGGGGAGCATCTACATTCAAAACTGTGAAATCCCTTGACGAAATCTGTGAGGTGATGCTTTCGGTAGCAAGGCATTAAGCGGGAGCAACTTCGCCAATGTGCCAAAACGGTTCGCCGAGCGTTTTAAGATGTGCTCCGATGCGGTCGGCTTCGGAAGGCGAAGCAATCACCACAAGCCCAATGCCCAAATTAAATGTGCGTCGCATATCTTCAATCGGAACATCGCCCGCCTTCTGAATGAGTTCAAAAATCGGAAGCCATTTCCATGCGTCCCAGTCAATTTTCAGTTGCAATCCTTTGGGAACAACACGCATTGTGTTGCCGACTAACCCGCCGCCTGTGTTATGTGCAAGTCCTTTAATTTCAAAGCGTTGAAGCATCGGATAAATCACATTCAAGTAAGAGCGGTGAACGGTGAGCAGGGCATCGCCAATGGTTGTTCCGAGTGATTCGGAGTATTCGTGGAGGCGTCCTTCAAAGACTTTGCGAGCGAGCGAGTAGCCGTTGGTATGTAGCCCTGTTGACGCCAAGCCGAGAAGCACATCGCCTTCGGTAATGGATTTGCCCGAAATGATATGCTCCCGTTCAACAATGCCCACAATCGTGCCTGCAAGGTCAAAGTCGTGCTCCGCATAGACGCCGGGCATCTCAGCAGTTTCACCGCCAATGAGGGCGCATTCATTTTCGGAGCATGCTTTTGCCATGCCGCCAATCACGGCGACGGCATGGTCGGGGGTGAGTTTGCCGCATGCGTAATAGTCCAAAAAGTAGAGCGGCTTCGCCCCGCAAACGAGAATGTCATTAACACAGTGATTAACCAAGCACTGACCAACCGTATCATATTTCCTAAGTTCAACTGCTACTTTCAACTTCGTGCCAACCCCATCGACGCTACTGACGAGCACCGGTCGCTTGTAATCGAAAAGGTCAAGTTCGAAAAAACCGCCAAACGCGCCAATATCACCCACCACGCCCTTTGTGAAAGTTTGTTTGACCAATGGCTTAATGCGACTGACGACTTCCTCGCCCGCGTCGATATTGACCCCTGCTTGTTTGTAATCCATTTGTTGTCTGATTAAATGTAATGCTTGATGTAAATGTGTGATTCAAGGAACGCAAAGATAACATTTTCAAACAACCAAAGGGGCGTCTAACCAAATGGTGTTTTAATCAAAGCGCGGTGAGTTTGAAGGTATCTTTGGAAAGTTCGCGCACGGTCAAGATGCGTTCAATGGGCAGGGTGATGGCTTGAAGTGTGGAAGCGTTGTGCGTGGAATCGGCGCAGGTGAAAAGGCAGAATCCGTCTTCAATTTTTTTTACGACGAAAGTTGAACGCGGCTTTATCTCGCACTCAATCAACACGAGTTCAATGCGTTTGCCAAGTGCGCGTTGAAGCGTGCGCTGAACATCGTCAGGCTCAGGTGCGGTGCAAAATGAAAAGTGAAAGAACGAAAGACCAACGAGATAAAAAAACAGCAGACGCATAGGGAGGTAGTTGTTCATAAATTCAAATCAGTTAATTTAATCGTGCAAACATACAAAAGAGAAGTTTATCAAATCGTCAAGCCGCTATTATGTTTTTATCACAAGAATTGTAATTCACTCAATCACGCATTAACTTTCACGCATCAACTTAATCGCTGTTAAAAATTAGAAGTAATTCTTAACCTTCCAAATCTAACTATGTCTGAGACACTGCAAGCCACAAGCATCAATTTTGAACTCACGGAAAATCAAAAAATGATTGCTGAAACCGTGAGAAATTTCACTGCGCGCGAGTTGCCGTTTAATGTCGTGATGAAATACGACGAAGAGCAACATTTCCCGATTGAACTTGTTCGTAAGGTCGGCGAGTTAGGATTGCTCGGTATTATCTTTCCCGAAGAATATGGCGGCGCGGGATTCGGCTATTTGGAGTATGTAACGGCAATCGAAGAACTGTCAAAGGTCGACCCAAGTCTCGGTTTAACGGTCGCGGCGCACAATTCGCTCGGCACAAACCACCTCTTTCAATTCGGTAGCGAGGAGTTGAAGCGCAAGTTCATTCCGAAGTTAGCCAGCGGCGAAATGCTCGCGGCGTGGGCACTCACCGAACCCAATTCGGGAAGCGATGCGGCAGGAATGCTCACAACCGCCGTGCAAGACGGCGACCATTGGGTTTTGAACGGCTCAAAGAATTTCATCACCAATTCGCATAGCGGCGATATTTGCGTGGTGATGGCGATTACCGACCGAGAGAAAGGCAATCACGGCATTTCAGCGTTCTTAGTTGAAAAAGGCACGCCCGGCTTCGCGCCCAGCAAAAAAGAAAACAAACTTGGCATGCGCGCCAGCGAAACAGGACAACTGACCTTCGATAACTGCCGCATACCTTACACAAACTTGCTCGGCAACTTGAACGAAGGCTTCAAACAAGCGATGAAAATTTTGGACGGCGGACGCATTTCCATCGCCGCGCTTTCGATTGGTATCGCCGAGGGCGCGCTCGAAGCCAGCCTCAAATACGCCAAAGAACGCAAGCAATTCGGAAAGCCGATTGCCGATTTCCAAGCCATTCAATTCAAACTCGCCGATATGGCAACAGAAATTGAAGCGGCAAAAATGCTCACCTTCCGTGCCGCCGCGATGAAAGATGAAGGCAAAACCACCACAATGGAATCGTCAATGGCGAAACTATATGCGTCGGAAGTCGCAGTGCGCGTTTGCAATGAAGCCGTGCAAATTTTCGGCGGATATGGCTTCATCAAAGAATTTCCCGCAGAGAAATTTTATCGCGACGTCAAACTTTGCACCATCGGCGAAGGCACTTCGGAAATTCAGCGTGTCGTGATTGCGCGCCAACTGACGAAGTAATAGTCAAGGTTAAATGTTAATTTCAAACTGTTCAGATGGCAAAACTTCTTGAAATCAAAAATCTGAAAACGTATTTCAAAACGGACGATGGCATCGCCAAAGCTGTCGACGGTGTCAGTTACAGCATTGATAAAAACGAAACGCTTGGACTTGTTGGCGAATCGGGGTGCGGCAAGTCGGTAACCGCACTCTCGATTATGCGCCTTATTCCGCAACCGCCCGGACTTTACGCCGGCGGCGAAATCCTCTTCGACGGAAAAGATTTGCTCAAACTTTCCGACGACGAGATGCGCAAAATTCGCGGCAATCGAATTTCCATGATTTTTCAAGAGCCAATGACTTCGCTCAACCCCGTCTACACTTGCGGCTCGCAAATTGCCGAAGCGGTGGAATTGCATCAAAATCTCTCCAAAAAAGATGCTCGCGATAAAGCCATCGAAATGCTCAATCTTGTTGGGATTCCGTCGCCCGCACAACGCTTCGATGAATATCCGCACCAACTTTCAGGCGGTATGCGTCAGCGCGTGATGATTGCCATGGCACTGACATGCAATCCAGCCTTCTTGCTTGCTGATGAACCGACGACTGCACTTGACGTAACCGTTCAAGCGCAAATCTTGGAACTCATCAAAAAACTTCAACAAGAGCTCGGCATGGGCGTCATCATGATTACGCACGATTTGGGCGTCATTGCCGAAGTGAGCGATAATGTCGCCGTGATGTATGCCTCTAAAATCGTCGAGTATGGCTCGGCAGTTCAAATCTTTGAAAATCCGCTTCACCCCTACACACAAGGCTTGATGAAATCAATTCCGCGCGTCGGTAATCATGCAGAACGCTTGAACGTCATCGAAGGCTCTGTGCCACCGCCGACGCATTTCCCAAAAGGCTGTCACTTCTGCACCCGCTGCGAGTTTGCTGACGACAAATGCTGGAACGAAAAGCCCGATTTGATTGAATACGAAACAGGACACATCGCCGCTTGCTGGAAAATCGAAGAACTGACGAAAGTATAATCGGTCAAAGTAAGTCATGTTCAAAGAACGCTTCATCAAATCGCTGACTTCACGCTTTGCCATTAAACTCTACATCACC
>CALGMC010000314.1 GCA_937959145.1 uncultured Chlorobiales bacterium | reverse complement strand
GCCTGAAAAAAGTTTTTGGCGGGAAGATTTTTCAAACGCCGTGTAAGCGATTGTTACGCGGACGTTTTCAAGTTTTTCGATGTGCGTGCGAATTTCAATTTCGTCGTCGTAGCGTGCGGGCGCGAAGTAATCCAAGTGAGCGGAAACCACAGGAAGCATAATGCCGAGCGATTCGAGTTCTTTGTAAGTGAAGCCACATTCGCGCAAAAGTTCGTTTCGAGCGGCTTCGATGAATTCGAAATATCGTCCGTAATAAACGACGCTCATTTGGTCGGTGTAGGCATAAATGACGCGAACTGTGTGCGTAAAGGTGCGAGATGGCATTGAGGTTAGCGCGTTAAGTAGCTAAGTATTTCCTTCACGACGCGGTCGGCGTCTTCAGCTTTGACTTTCGTGCTTCCGACAGATTTATGACCGCCGCCGCCATATTTTTTCATCAACTCGCCGATGTTGATGTTTGCCGTTTTGTTGAAGATGTTATAGCCAACGCCGATGGAAACATAGCCCGGACGCTCACGGTCGTTGGTAATGCGCATCGAGAGATTCGTTGCGGCTTGAAAGGCATAAACATAATAGCGGTTGCCGTTGGGAAGGTCGCCGTAGTTTCGCAGGTCGGTAATCAGCACATTTTTTTCTACGCGCGAGTAATCTTGAACGGCTTGTCGGAAGAGAAAATCTTGTTCTTTGAACTTGGCAACTTTTTCTTTGACCATTGGGTCGTTCATAATCTCGGGGAGGGTTTTGTCTTTGAGCAAATTGACGAGGTGTTGCCAGTAGGGTTCATCTTCGTGATACTTGCCGTCAATGGTCATTGAGAGCAGGAGGTAGCCTTCGGGTTCGAGCACTTCGTTGTAGGTGAGTTGTGCGGCATCGATTTTATCGGTGGCTTGCATTAACTCATCGTATTTGGAAAGAGACGGAAAGTTTGGAAGGTAATAGTCATAAACGACACGAGCGGCAGAGGGCGCAATTTTGAACGCGCCTTTGAAATCTTTCGGTTTGACATTGGCGATGTGATGGTCGAACCACATGCCGCAACGCTTGTCGTAGGGAAGATTGGTGATAATGTCGTTTTCGGAAATGTCTACTTCGCCATCTTGAACGAATTTGGGTTCGGCGAAGCGGATTTTATCAATGTCTTCGGTGTTTTTAAGAATCACCGCGCAAACGATGCCGTCAAGGTCGGCGCGGGTTAGAACATTCCATTTCATTCGGCTTACAGGTTCTCCCTTTGTGGATTTGTGATTATTGGTATTCGATTATTGATATTCGTAGTTGAGAACTTGAATTTCGTTTACCGAACGGTCAAGTTCTTCGTTGATAATCATGTCTTGGAAAACACGCATCAAATTCGGGTCCCACTTGTGCTCTTGGGTTTCTTTGCTCATAATCTCTAAAGCTTGTTTAACATCGAGAGCGCGTTTGTAAGGGCGCACGGTCATGAGTGCGTCGTAAAAATCGACGATGGCAATGACACGCGCGGTAATGGGAATATCGGTGGCGGCAAGTTTATCGGGATAGCCTGTGCCGTCCCAACGCTCTTGATGTCCGCGAATAATCGGCAGAACAGGCGCAAGCGATTTGAGCGGTTTGCAGATATTTTCGCCAGCTTCGGGGTGAATTTTCATGATGTCGTATTCTTCGGGCGTTAATTTTCCCGGCTTCAAGAGAATGTTGTCAGGAACGGCGATTTTGCCAATGTCGTGAATCACGCCGCCTTTGCGCACGGCATCAATCTCAAATTCGGGAAGTCCAATTTTGCGAGCGAGTTTCGTGCCGTAGTCCGAAAGGCGGTGGCAATGTCCATTCGTGTAGGGGTCTCTACCTTCAATCGCCAGAGCCAGCGAGAAAATCACCGTTTCAGCGTTCTCGAGTTGATCGATGTAAGTTTTCGTTTTTAAGAGCGCACGAACTTTGGTAATCAGTTCAATGCGGTTGAATGGCTTACCAAGAAAATCATCAACGCCAATTTCAAGCGCACGCACTTTATTCTCAAAATCAAACAGCCCTGTCAGCATGATAACGGGAAGGAGGCGCGTATCGGCGGATTCTTTGAGCTTGGCGACCATGTCGTTGCCGTTCATTTTCGGCATGAGCATATCGGTGATGATGAGGTCGGGCTTTTGCTTCTGCACTTCATCGAGCGCGTCTAAGCCGTTGTAGGCAACGCGAACTGCATACCCCTCGCTTCGCAAGGTTTCCTCGAGTAACTTCAAGATAATTTCTTGATCGTCAACGATGAGAATGTCCGCCAAAGGTTTTGTATCAAACTTGTTCATACTCCAGTGGTTAATTTCGTTCTCGAAATTCAAATCTAACTTGTTCAATTTTTCTGCGTTTTGCTGTTTGGCGAGAGGTGACGGTCAGATACAAGATTCTGAGAATTTAACAAAAGTTATGCAGTTGCATGACTTTTTTCTTCCTTTTTGTCGTCTTTACTGCTACTGTGTCCGGGAAAGAACGATGCATGCGGGTCGATGACAGTTTTAGCATGATTGACGGCAATCGCCGCTTCGCCGAAGCCAGTAGCGATGAGTTTTAATTTGGCGGAGTGAGAGGCGATGTCGCCTGCGGCATAAACGCCTTTGATGTTTGTTTCCATCGCGTGATTGACTCGGATTCCGTTGCCTTCAATTTCCAAGCCCCAATCCTTGATAGAGCCAAGATTGGTCAAGAAGCCAAGGTTGCAAAGCACAGCATCGACTTCAATCGTCTCCTCTTCTTTGGTTTTGTTGTTGAAGATAACAGCATTTTTAACAACGCCGTTCTCGCCGTGAATTGATTTCAGTTCCCAGAAGGTTCGAATCGGCACGCCCATCGCACGAACTTTATTGACGCTGTCCTCATGTGCGACGAACTTATCGCGTCGATGAATGAGAAGCATTTGAGATTTATCGCCGAGAGCCATTGCCCAGTCCATCGCGCTGTCGCCGCCACCGACCACGAGCAATTTCTTGCCGTAAAAAATGGTGGGGTCTTTGACGAAGTAATAAAGCCCTTTGCCTTCCCAAGCCTCCATGCCTTCGCGTTCGAGTTTGCGTGGCGTGAATGCACCAACGCCCGCAGCAATTAAAACCGTTTTGGAATACATCACGCGCCCGTCAGCAGAAGTGAGTTTGAGCAAGTCGCCTTCGCGTTCGAGTTTCTCGATTTTCGTGTCGGTGAAAATTTCGGGGTTGTATTGCTTGCATTGGTCGTAAAGGCTCTTGACCAAATCTTCGGCAAGCACAGCGGGGTAGCCTGCAACATCGTAAATGTTCTTTTTTGGATAGAGCGCGGTGAGTTGTCCGCCAATTTCGGAGAGGCTGTCGACAATACGCACTTGCATCGTGCGAAGTCCTGCGTAAAAGGCGGCGTAAAGCCCCGTCGGACCTGCGCCGATAATTGTAATATCAGGTGTGCCTGCAATCACTGACATAAACTTCCTCGTTTCTTGTTTATTGCTTTGAACAATGAAGATAAAAGTTTTCGCATAATCGCGAAAATATCACGAAAACGAATCGCTGAATTTGAATTACTGTAAAATCTCGGAACGCGCTTTGAACTCTTTGTAACTTAAAGTCTCTGTGCCTTTGCGCGACCAGCTCGAGGCGCGCTCAATCATGTCGAGCAAATTCGTTGCGGCGCGTAGCCTTGGCATCACCACATAATCCGCGCCTGCTTCATAAAGCGCAATCGTCGTTTCTAAGTCTTCCGAAATCAAAATCGTTTTTGCTTTAGGCGCGTGCGCTTTCACCGCTTTCAAAATGTTCATGTTGCTTGTGCCTTTCAGCAAGGAATCGGGAATCGTTGAAACGACAACTTCCGCATAATGAATCCCCAAATGATGGAGCGTTTCGATGTGCGCAATGTCGCCATATTGTGCGTCAATACCTTTGGCTTTAAGCTTCTCTAAGACTTCGGGATTAAAGTCAATCACGCGCAGAGCATTGCGAATAGCAGTTTGCGAATGTTCAATTTCAAACACGAGCGAACTTGCGATTTTGTAAAAGCCTAAAATGAAAATCCGTTTGTCGGAGTGTCCTGAAACCTCTGATTCGGAGAGGGTTTCACGCAATCCGAATTTAGATAAAAATCGATTGATGAATAAGAAACTCTCGTGAGACCGCTCAATCCAAAATGTAGAAAGCACTGCCGTAATGACGAGCGTAAAGACGATATAAGAAACCGTAACTTCGGAAATGTGATGATAAGCAACGCCAAGCGAACTAATAACCAACGCAAACTCTGAAATTTGAGAAAGGTTGATGGACGAGAGAATCGAGACGCGGTTGCCGAGCCGCAAGCCGTAAAGTATCGGAAAGATTGAAAGAAAGCGCGTCAAGATGAGCAACAACGAAAGCAACGCGCCAATGAGCAAAACTTCAAGCGTCGGCATTGGAATTTTCATGCCAAGCGCGACCAAGAACAGCGTGATGAAAAAATCACGAATGTTAATCACCTTCGCTACGACATCGAGGTTGTAAGGAAACGTCGAGATGCTCACCCCTGCAATCAACGCGCCCATCTCTTTGGAAAGCCCCGCCAACTGCGCAAGCCCGCACACTGCAAAGCACCACGCCAGCGACGCAACAAGCATAAACTCAGGCAACTTGGCAATCGCATAAAAAAATTTCGGAAGCGCGTATCGGCTCAGGAGCAAGCATACGCCTACAAGCCCGACGCCCTTTGCGAAAGAGAGCGCAATCGTCTGCACTTCGGGGTTGTTCAAGTTCGGCTGAATCGCTAAAAAGAGAATCGCCCAAATGTCTTGAAATACCAGCACGCCAAGCGTGATTCTGCCTGCAAGCGTATCGATTTCATGTTTGTCGTAAAGCATTTTCACGACAATCATCGTTGAACTGAGCGAAAGGCAAAATGACAAATAAAGTAAGTCGTAGCCGCCAACAATTCCAACCAGCCAGAGAAACGCAAATGAAAGCGCGAAGCAAATCGGAACTTGCAATCCGCCCGTGAGCAATACGGCTTTGCCCGCCTTCAAGAGTTTTTTCAGGTCAATTTCAAGCCCGATGATGAAGAGCAAAAGAATCAAACCGATTTCAGAGACATGCTCAATTTGCTCCTCGCTCTGAATCCAACCGAAGCCGATTTTACCGCCGATAATGACGCCTGCAATAATGTAGGCGATGAGAAGTGGCAAGCGCACAAGCCGCGCAATGAAGGCAACTACCGTTGCGGCAATGACAGATATGGCGATTGCGGAAGAAAGGTCGGCATCGTGCATGTGAGCAGTAAGTTGAAATAGAATTGTTGATTACTTGGTCAAAGGTTTAAGGTGAATCGCATAGCCGCCGCCGGGCGCAAGTTGAAGGTTCAAGGTTGAAGTAGAAGCAACGGTTTCTTTTTTGATATGGTAGGCTTTCGGATTCTGTTGCCAATGTGCGTCGGGCGCGTCGCTATAAATCGTTGCTTCGTATTGCACACTTGGCTTTAAGAAATCAAGCGTAATGGAAGAAGTGCGTGCGTTTTCGTCAGTGATGCCGCCGATGAACCAT
>CALGMC010000313.1 GCA_937959145.1 uncultured Chlorobiales bacterium | reverse complement strand
ATATCCCGACATCAAATTTTTTCCATCGAATTCTCTCATCGAAGACGAATGGCAAGGGCGCGACCGCGTTTTAGCATGGTGCTTTGATAACTACGACGACGGCAAACCCGCCAATGTCGAGCGCGGAACGGTTAGCATTATCGGACCGACCTACGGCTGTTTCAACTCGCCTTCCGACCTTCACGAAATCAAACGATTGATTCAAGGCGTGGGCGGCAAAGTGAAGCGCGTCTTCCCGATGGAATCTAAACTCGCCGACATTTCCGACCTCAAGCATAGCGATGTGATTGTGGTGATGTATGAAGAATTCGGAACTTCACTTGCGAAAAAACTTGGTCGCCCGATTCTTTACGCGCCGTTTGGTCTTTATGACACCGAAAATTTTATTCGCGAGTTAGGAAGGTTGTTGGATAAAACCGAACAAGCCCAAGCGTTCATTGCCGAAGAAAAACGCACCACGTTGAAACTGATATGGGATTTGTGGCGCGGTCCACAATCGGAATGGTTTCCGACGGTGAGTTTTGCTGTTTGTGCCTCTCTCACTTACGCCAAAGGCTTGAAAAAACTTTTGTCAGAAGAACTCGGCATGACGTGCGTTTTCGCTGAAAACTCTGCTACGGCAGATAACTCCGAGATTCGCCGACGCTTGCAATCCAATCCGCCGCAGTTGATGTTCGGCAGAATTGTCGACAAAATTTATTTGCACGAAGTTGGTGCGAAAACTTATTTCATTCAGTCGGGCTATCCTGGTCCGTTTGTGCGACGCGCTCTGGGCACGCCATATATGGGCTTTTCGGGTGCCGTCTTTCTTGTTCAAGAAATCGTCAACATTCTTTACGACACGCTCTTTCAGTTCTTGCCCTCGCATAAATCCAACCTTGAACTTACAGAAAGCGATACGCCAATCGAGTGGACGGCGGAAGCTAAAGCATTGCTTGCAGAGCGAACTAAGCGTGCGCCGTTTATCTCTCAAATTTCATTTAGCCGCGACCTCAAAAAGAAAGCCGAGCGATATGCACGCAATCAAGGGTTGAGCACAGTTACAGAGGAAATCGTCTCAAAAGTGTCTTAACGATTTTGAACTTGCCCGTGAAAGTTCTGCTGCTTTTTGTTCTTGCCCTGACAATGCTCGGGTGTAAAAAAAGTGAGCGCGCACAACGCGACCTCGACTCGCTTTACAGCGTCGCCTCTTCACAAAAAGCCACAGGCGATTTCGTGCTTGCTATTGAGTCGTTTCAACGCTTGCTGACGCTGGATTCACTTCGCGCAACGACCTACCGGCTCGAACTGCTTTCGCTCTATGAACAGACAGGAAATTTCAGAGAGGCTCTCTCGATGCTCGACTCGCTTTCATCGGTTGATTCGCTTCAATCGCTCCAAACGAAGCGTCCTACATTTCTTTCACTACTTGGTGAAACCGACTTGCTAAAAAAACATCTACGACAAAAATTCCCGCTCACACCTTACGATGAACTTCTGCTTGCCGACCTTTATTTGCAAGAAAAAGAGTATGAGCGCGCGCAATATCATCTTGCCGCCGTTAGCCAATCGGCGAACACTCTTATCGCGATTGACGCGCTCGGGAAATTAGCCATGCTCTTTGAAGGCTACCGACAAAACGGCACAGATAGTAGCGTGTTCTTCTTGCGCAAACTTTCCGATTTGCTCACGGAACGACTTCGCCAATCACCACCACTTGAAGAACAATTCCAACTGCTCTATCGCAGCGCGCATATTTTTTCAGACTACGACGCCTTTACCCCCGTTGCTGATTCGCTCTATGGAAAAGCCCTCGCCTGTCTTCATCGTGCCTCGTGGAAAGGTGGCAATCCCGAAGTGCTCTCGGCGTGGATTACGCTCGAAAGAAGCCGAATCGGCACACCGCAAAGTCAAGCACTCGAACAAGCCTTGCTCACGTTTCGCAAAAAGGAACATACGCTCGGCGAAGCCTTCGCAACGTTGCTGCTTGGCACATGCACGGATTACTCAACATCGCGCCGAATTGATTTGCTCTTGAAATCGCTCGAGCTCTTTGAATCGCTTTCCTATCCCGACCTACCCTACGCCATCAGCGATGCACTTGACAAAGCCATCAACGACTTGCTTGCCTTGCTCTTAGCGCAAGAACGCCTGCTCGAAGCATTTGAAATTTCCGAACGGATTCAAATGCTCAAACAACGCTTCTCGCCGAAACCTACCCTCTTGAAACCTCATTCGCCTACATTTGAAGAATTGAAGCGATTGCAAGGCGAAATTTTTGCTGTTTCCGTGATGAAAGATTCACTTGCGTTTTTGTCTGATGAAACCGCGCGCACAGAGCGAAGTCAACGCCTCGCCGAAACGCTTTCCAAAAAGCAAGGCGAGTTTTATCAAAAGTTTATCGAGTTCAAATCCACTGCGCCTAACGAAGCCGAACTGCTTTCGCCCACACCGCTCACGCTCTCTGAAACACAACGCCTCTTGAAATCCGATGAAGCCCTTGTTCAGTTCATATTCGGCGACACGCAATCGCACTTGCTCGTTATCACTTCAACTAAAACCTATCGCCTTGCGATTTCTTTGACGCACGCCGAGATGGTGAAGACGTTCAAAGTGCTTCGTTTTGAATTGTTGAACGGACTGCCGCTTGATTCCAACGATGTGATTCGCAATGCGACACGCTTTGCGCTAACAAACGCGATTTTCAAACCGCTTCTGCCGTTCATTTCTGAACGCTCACAAGTTTATGTGATTTCAAACGCACCTTGCCCGATTCACCTTCTTGGCGAAAGAAATCTTCTCGGTGAAACGCATGCTGTTTCCTATCTCTCTTCGGCAAAACAACTTCAACTTGCTAACTTTGCATCGCCTTCCGATGTGATGCTGATTGTTTCGCTCGATGAAATTGATGTCGTTCCGTTCCGCCTCTTTGAATCGCCAGAGGAGGCGTTGCTTGAATGGGGACGGATTGATGACAAAGCGAAATCGCTTGGCTTGGCTTTGTCGCGACCGATTGCCGAATCTTATCGCCGCTTTGCTCTTTTGCAGTCATCACAAAACCAATACACTTGGATAAACTTTTCTTGTTATGGCAAATAAGTTCAGACTTGTAATCGTCAAGTCGACAGCGTGGTTGCTTGCGCCTATTGTCTCGCTTGCGCTATCGCTGATTTTTACACAAGTTCCTTTGTTCAACACGCTTGGTTATGAATCGTCGTTAGTGCTTGGCATTGTGTTGCCGTTCTTTCTCGGGTTGCTATCGACGACAAGCCTTTCACGTGCGGAAAAATTTTCATCGGCAATTTTCACCTTGCTTGCGCCGCCGCTCGTGATGTTGGTCAATATGCTCTTTGTGCGTAATTGCTCCTACCTTGAAGGATTAGGCTTTTATGTGCTTTCTGTCGGCATTGGCAGTTTGTTTGCACACGCGCTCATGCGCTTTTTGAAATCGCTGAATTTCAAATTCACGATTGCTGTGTATGTGAGTTTATATGTTGGAATCGTCCTTTTGCCGACGCTTTACCGATTTTACTTCACGCCGCAAATTTTCTTTTTCAATCACATCTTTGGTTTTTTTTCAGGCGCGATTTATGACGACGCCATCGAGTTGGAATGGCGATACGTGCTCTTCCGCATTGAAACCTTGCTCCTTTCTGCGTTCCTGTTGCTCTTTTCATTTCGCCATAGATTTTCAAAGCGCGATTTAATTGTGCTGATGATTTCCTTCGGACCGCTCATTCTGCCGTTTGAACTTGGAAGCGATGAATTTGGCTTCACTTCGTCTCACGAAACGCTTTCGCGAGCACTCGTTCCGATTGACGCCGACGGGCATTGGCGTATGAGCCCACAAGCTGATTCGCTTACACGCGCCCGCACGGCTTTGCGCCTCGAGCAAGAACTGCGCGACCTCAAAAACACGCTCGCACTCGATACCTTGCCGAACATTTCTATTTTCATTTATCCCAACGCCGAAGAAAAACGCAAATACACGGGCGCAGAAAACGTGGAGTTCACTAAAACATGGCGCAATGAAATTCACATCACTGAGCAAAGTTTTCAAAGCACCATTCGCCACGAACTCGTGCATATTCTCTTTGCACGCTACGGCATTTCAGGATTGGGACTTTCAAGTAGCATCGGACTTGTCGAAGGGATTGCCGTCGCATTTGAATCGCCCGACTTTGATTGGACGCCGCACGAACTTGCCGCCGCGCTTCTTAAAAACGACCTCGCTCCGAAAAACATTGAGTCGCTTTTAGGCTCATTTGGATTTTGGACTGGACTTGGCGCAACCAGCTACACCTTGATGGGTTCGTTTGTGCGCTACCTTGTCGACACTTACGGCATTGAATCCTTCAAATCCGTTTATGCCACAAGCAACTTCGCACGCGTCTACAACAAACCAATTAACGGATTGATGTTGGAGTGGAAAGAATTTCTTTCGGAACAAACCGTGCCGCCTGCGCTCGATTCCGCCGTCATTTATCGCTTCAAACGCAAGACGATTTTTCAAACCGAGTGCCCGCATCGCGTTGCCGTTGAA
>CALGMC010000312.1 GCA_937959145.1 uncultured Chlorobiales bacterium | reverse complement strand
CGGAAAATTTGTCCATCGTTAATAAGCCGAATCGCTTCGTTCGCATCTTTTGAATCGGACATAAAAATCGTAACCAAATCGGGATACATACTGCGAATTGCGGTCAGAAAAATGGTGCCTTTTGAAGAGGCAAGAGTGGAGTCGCAGGCAACAACCCCAATGGCTTTGTGGTCGGCTAAAAGCTTGTAGGCTTCTTCAATGGTCTTGGCGGTGTGACAGGTGTAGGTGTTCTCAAAAAGGCTTTTGTAGCCTTGAAGATGGGAATCAAGTTTATCGATGAAGAGCAGTTCGACATCGCCATCGCTTACGGTATTTTCCTTTGTGCCTTTGGCTTTCTCGACTTCTTCTTTCAAATCGGCATCGAGTTGGGCAATCTTGCAGGCAGTTTCTACGGTTTCTTTGAGTTTATCATTATCCCATGGCTTCGTGATAAAGCGATAGACCTCGCCTGAATTGATGGATTCAATGACGTTATCTAATTCGCTATAACCCGTGAGCAAAATGCGAACGCTTTTCGGCGAGAGTGTTTTGGCTTCTTTGAGAAATTCAACGCCCGTCATTTCGGGCATGCGTTGGTCGCTAACAATGACGTGGAATGTGTCGGATTGAAGCAATTTAAGTGCTTCTTTCGCACTCGTTGTGGTTTTAATGTTCCAACCGCGAAAGACAAGTTTGAGCGTCTCGAGAATTTGTGGCTCGTCATCAACAAAAAGAATTTTGGACTTTGGCGTGTTCATAGCAGATATTGAATTGAAGTTTATTTACCTCTTTTTTTTGTTGCCGATTTCGGTTTCGGTGGCTCGTCGTCGGAAAACGGAGAGGCGAGCGTTTCCGTTTTTTCCGCCTCAGAAGGTTGGGCAAAATCGACGCGCTCAATCGGGAGCACGACCGTAAAAGTAGTGCCTTTGCCGACGGTGCTCTCTACGGAAATTTTGCCGTTATGCTTTTCAACGATTTTATACACAATTGAAAGTCCCAGCCCTGTTCCCTTTCCAACTTCTTTCGTTGTGAAAAATGGTTCAAAGATTTTGTTCAAGTGTTCGGGCTGAATGCCTATGCCGTTATCAGTGACTTTAACGACCACGTTTGCCCCGTCTTGGCGCGTGGTGATTTTAATTTTGCCTTTCTCGTGCGTGATGGCTTGAACGGCGTTCGTGATGAGATTCAAGAAAACTTGATTGAGTTGAGCGGGATAGGCGGGAATTTCGGGCAATGTTCCGAAATCTTTTTCAACCTTAATGCCTTTTTCGCGAATGAGGTGCGCGGCGATTTTGAGCGTTGACTCAATGTTCTCGTTCAGGTCAGTTTGTTTGAAATCGGCTTCATCTAATCGTGAAAAGTTTTTGAGCGAAGAGACAAGGTCTTGAATGCGCTCAATGCCATCGAGCGAATTGAGGCACATTTTTTCAACTTCGGTATGAAGCGTTGCCGTTTCGGATTTTGCTTCAATTTCGTCGAGCAATTTGGCGACTGCCGTCGAGGAGCCGTGCAGGATTTGCTCTTTCAATTTTTGATGAAGTGCGAGAAGCGATTGAATTTCTTTTTGTGCGTCGAGCAGAAGTTGCAAGTTGCTTTTCACGTAGCCGAGTGGCGTGTTGACTTCATGCGCTACGCCTGCGACCATTTGACCGAGCGATGACATTTTTTCAGCCTGCATCAGTTGCATTTCCGATTGGCGCAAGTTCTCGCGCAGTTTCGCCATTTCGGAGATGTTCATGACGAAGGTTACTTTCTGGTGCTTGCCGTCTTCGCGCGTGATGCGGGCGGCGTCGGCGAGAATGGTAATGGGTTTTCCGTCTTTGTGGCGCACAATCCACTCGGTTCGGATGTCGCTATAGCCGCGAATTTCTTCGCCCGTCATGCGCATATACTTATCGTGCAAATCGCGCCAAAATTGAACTTTATCGGGAGCGACAATTTTCGTGAAGTGTTCGCCGATGAGTTCTTCGGGTGCGTAGCCATAAATGCGGCAATAGGCATCGTTGACATATTCAAAAATACCGTCTTCATTAGTGATACAAATGCCGAGCGGGGTAGAGTCAATAATGGTTCGGAGGCGACCTTCGCTTCGGCTTACGGCGTCGCTTGTTTCAGTTCTTTCACTCGTGAAGGCGTCAGGAGTCATGTGCTTTGGGGCTGTGGAAATTTGACGCATCGCTTTCTCAATTTCTTCGCGCATCGTTTCCTCAATGAACGATTGCAAGCGCGATTCCGTCTGCGCAAGAGCCTTGCTCAAATCTGCTGGCGCGGAAACCTGCTCCATTCTGGCATGAACGGCGTTGCCATTTTGAAGTATCGGCGGAAGTAATTTTTCAGGAACGGCTTTAACAAGATGATGAAGCGAGAGCGTGAAATCGGAAAGGACTTCGGAAATCATGCCGTCATCGCTTGCCCCGTGTTGCTCCAAAAGCGGCTCTAAAAGCTCCAACTTATCAAGTGCAAGACGCGACTTTTTAAGCGCGTTACGAATTTGTTCGTAGTTCATCTGAAATTAGGCGTTCTTAATTAGGCGTTCTTTTGCGTTATGAGACGAAGTTCAAGAATCCCGTTTTTATATGATTTGACCATGCTTTCAGGGCGAATTAACTCAGGAAGTTGTAAGGATTTTTGGTAGAAAGCCGACGCACTTTTTGCGCGAAGGGTAAGGCGGTCGGTGTGCGCGTCAATGGAAATATCGGACTCGGAGACGCCGGGAAGTTGCGCATAAATTACAACGAAGTCGCCCTCGATAAAGACATCGGTTTCGGGCTCAACGGGCGTGTCGGTTTGAAAATCAGTTGGCTTGCGCTTCGGTGATTTGGGTGAAGCAGATTTTTCAAAGGGTTTGAAGTCGGATTTTGACGAATCGCGTTTGAGGTCGCCGAGCGTGCGAACGCGGAAGTGGTAAGAGGCTTTGGCGTTTTTTCCTAAATCAACTTCGCCTTCGCGATTGAGTTCGCCTTGTGCTTGTTGGAGGTCGTCAGCAAGTTTGGCGAGTTTTTCAATCGCGCTTAAAACGCCACCTAATCCTGCGGTGGAATCATCTTTCTGTTGCTTATTCATCGTTCAAAGGGTTAGTAGTTCATTGAAAATTTTTTCCACTGCTTTGAATCTATCGGGAGTTCGGGCGCGTCAGATTTAAGTTCGCCTGCTTTTTTGAGTTCGCTGATTTTGGCTTCAATATCTCGAAGTTCCTTACTGACGTCGTTGATGCGCATAATGAGCTCTATACGGCGACGGTCGATAATTTTGAGTTCTTTTTCGAGCCGTTCTTTTTCCGTTGTGAGCACATACATATTGAGGTAGTTCTGGCTTGGCTTCTTGGGCTTGGCGGATTTGGTGCGCGGCAAGCGTTTGGCACTGCGTGAGGTGCGAATTTCATTGAGCGATTTCATAGTTTCCTCCTCTGTTTTATCGTCGGCGCGGCGATTGAAGCGACGCTACCGCTTGTTCGAGTTCGGTAAGTTTGGCTTTGAGTTCTTGATTTTCCTTGCGAAGCGTTTGGACTTCGGCGTTTGATGAAAGATAGGCATCATTTTGCCACCAGTTGATGCCAAGTTCGACGGCTTTGTCGACCGAGCAAATCAGCAAGCGAATTTTGATGTTCAAAAGTTCAACGTCAGCAAGATTGACCTTAATGTCGCCTGCAATAACCACGCCTTTATCAATCACACGTTCTAAAATATCGGCAAGGGTCGCTGAACTGGTCGTATGTGAAATTTGGCTCATTCTTCAAGTTTGTCTTTTTTGGCGTAGCCGACGACTTCAAGCGCGTTGTTCAATCGCACTTCATAAAGGTTTCTATCCATCACACGGCTGGGCAATCCGATGGATTTAATGAACGC
>CALGMC010000311.1 GCA_937959145.1 uncultured Chlorobiales bacterium | reverse complement strand
TTCGGATTGATTGATGAAAACGCCGCCCTGCTCGCCACCAACGCCGAACTCTCGGCGGAAGTTAGCCGCATGCGCACGGCGCAAATTGAAAACGAAAAACTTCGAGAACTCCTGAACTGCAAAGCCGAAACCCCGCGTGCACTTCACTTCGCTCACGTCGTCGATAGAACATTTCACCCCGAACGCAACTTATTTATGATTGATGCGGGCTCGCAAGACGGCGTGGAAGTCGGCATGGCGGTCTTGACCGATAGAGGCTTGGCAGGAAGAATTATCTTGACATCGCCACATTTCGCGATTGTTCAGCCTGTAATCAATTCAGATTTCAAAGTCAGCGTGGTGTCGGAAAAAACACGCTTGCTTGGCGTGGTTCATTGGTCGGGCGGAGACATCGCGAGTTCGCAACTCTTGCACATTCCAGCCAGCCGAAAAATCGAGATAGGCGAGCGGCTTCTGACGACGGAGTTCAGTTCGTTTGCGAATGCGAACATTCCTGTTGGAACAGTCGACCAAGCAGAGACAAGCAACAACGATTTATTTCAACGCATTCGTGTTCGGCTCTCGGTAGATTTCAGCACGCTCGAGCATGTATTTGTAGATTTAACCAAGCCGAATGTTGAACAGAATCAACTGCGAGCACGTTACAGGGAATTTCAATAAAGTCATTTCTTTTCAACTCGTTTGAGACAGCGCATTCTTTGGTATGTCGGCGGCGCGATTGCGCTGGGATTTCTTCAAAAACTGCTTTTTGACCGTCTGCTCGTCTTCGGTGCAAAGCCCGACGCCATGCTCCTTCTTGCCGTTTGGATTGCTCGCCGCGAAGGACAAAGCTTCGGCACAACCGCAGGCTTTGTCATCGGTCTCTTAATGGATTTGCTTCACGGCACAATGGGGCTTGACGCATTCGCAAAAACTGTCTCGGGCTTCGTGGCGGGTTTTTTTTCCAATCCTGATGACCTCGAGAAAGTCTCAAACTTTCTGATAGCAACAGCATTAGCCGCATTATTTGGAACGTCTGCTTACGAACTCGTGTCAACGGCATTGCAAGCACCTTTCTTCAAATGGACGCTCTTGGCAGTTGCAACAAGTCTTTACAACTTGCCGTTTGCGTATTTGTTCTTTGAAGGCACAAAGCGATTCACCTAAAACATTTCCAAACATCACATGCCGTTCTCGCTCACATTCACCAAACTATTCAAAGAGTTCACAGAAAGCAATCAATCGTCGGGGTTACTTCTCTTGGCAAGCACGGTGCTTTCGCTTCTTCTAGCAAATGTATTGCTCGGTCAAGCGTATGTCGACTTTTGGCACGCAAAAATCGGCGTTCAAACCGATTACCTCAATCTTAAACATAGCCTCGAGCATTGGATTAACGACGGCTTGATGGCAATTTTCTTTTTGCTCGTGGGATTAGAAATTGAGCGCGAAATTTATGCAGGCGAACTTTCTGACCTGCGCAAAGCCACGCTTCCGATAGTTGCCGCACTTGGCGGAATGTTGTTACCAGCGGCGTTTCATCTCGTGCTGAACTCGGGAACGGAAACGCAAGCAGGATTCGGAATCCCAATGGCAACCGATATTGCCTTCGCACTCGGCATTTTAGCGATGGTTGGAAAAAATGTGCCGCTCGCGGTCAAGGTCTTCCTAACGGCATTGGCAATTATTGACGACTTAGGCGCGATTATCGTTATCGCGATTTTCTATTCAAAAGGATTTTCGCTCGCGTTTTTTCTCGGCGCAATGAGCCTTTTCGTGGCGATGTTAATTTTGAATCGCTTAAAAGTTGATGCACTTTGGATTTATCTCGTGCTCGGCGTGGTGATGTGGTATTGCATGATGGAGTCAGGCATTCACGCGACGATTGCAGGCGTATTGCTTGCGTTTGCCATTCCGTTTAGAGACGGCTCGGAATCCTCGCCCTCGTATCGCTTACAGCATGCGCTTCACACGCCGGTGTTGTTTGTGATTATGCCGATTTTCGCCTTAGCCAACACATGCATCATCTTTTCTGAAAATTGGTGGCAAGGGCTGTTCTCGGCGAATAGTTTAGGCATTTTCTTGGGGCTCTTTGTCGGAAAGTCGGTCGGCATTTTGGGAGCGGTGTTAATCGCCATTAAACTGAAAATTGCCGAGTATCCGCGCGGCACAAATTGGAAGCATTTTTGGGGAGCAGGATTTTTAGGCGGAATTGGATTTACGATGTCCATTTTCATTACGGTTTTAGCTTTTGAAAGCAATCTGGAAGTTATTGCGGCATCAAAAATATCGGTGTTGATGACCTCGGTTGCGGCAGGGCTTGCAGGATTTTTGATATTGAAACTGCAACCTGTGCCGAAACCCGTAGTAGCCGAATCATAAACTTTTTGAACGGTTGAGAGTAGCGATTTTTATTTTCGCATGGCTGATACTGAGCGAAGAAACAATTTTGGCGCAGAAAGTGCCGCCTGCCTTTCGCTGTGCGCGGCTCAAATACAGTGGCGGTGGCGATTGGTATAACGACCCTTCCGCCGTGCCGAACCTTATGCGATTCGTCAAAGAAAAAACCGGCATTGCCACGCCCGAAAAAGAAGAAATCGTCGAAGCCTCGAGCCCAAACATTTTTCAGTATCGCTTCGTGTTTATGACCGGGCACGGCAATGTGCGCTTCACCGAAGCCGAACTTGAAAACTTGCGCGCCTATCTCAAATCGGGTGGATTCATTTATGTTGATGACGACTACGGAATGGATAAAAGTTTTCGCCGAGAAGTGAAGCGTCTGTTCAGTGGAACTGATTTAGTGGAACTGCCGTATTCACACCCAATCTTCAACATCTTTTTCAAGTTTCCGAATGGCGCGCCGAAAACGCACGAGCACGACAATCAACCACCACAAACCTTCGGACTTTTTTATGATAATCGCCTCGTCTTGCTCTATACCTACGAATCCAATCCGAGCGACGGTTGGGCAAATCCTGAAATCCACAACGACCCACCCGAAAAACGCGAAGAAGCCCTGCAATTCGGAACAAACATCGTGCTTTATGCCATTACGCATTAACCTGCTTCTCTTGTGGCTCTGCTTTGCGCCACTGCTCCGAGCGCAAGCGTTTGAAGGCGCAATCACCTTGCGGGTGCAATCCGACCAACAAAACGGCGAACTCGAACTGTGGCTCTCGCCCAAAGGCATTCGTGCAGACTTCAAAGGAACATCGGCTTTTACGATAGTTCTTCCACGCGATAGTGCCAACGCCTATCGGCTTGATACAAAAGCCAAAACCTATCGCGAAATCGACCTGCAAGAGCAACGACGCCTTTCATCTTCAATCGGAAAATTGGAAAAATTTGAAGTGGAAAAATTCGGCAAGGAAAAAATCTTGAACGTGATGTGCCATCACTTCGTGCTCAAAAGTGCGAAACGCACGATTGAAGTCTGGACGGCAGAATCGCTTGTGGATTCTACAACGCTGACGCGACTTGCCGATGCAGGCGCGCTCATCGGCATTAGCCCAAATGCGGTTGAAGTCATGCAAAAAGAAAATCTCAACGGCTTTCCACTCAAAGTCATTGCATCAGAGCCAGCCGCAAGCGCGCGCATTGAAGCCAAACGCATAACGAGAAAATCGTTCAAACCGTCTTTGTTTGAGGTGCCAAAATCGTTTCAAGATGTGGACAGCAAGGCAGAAGTGAA
This sequence comes from uncultured Chlorobiales bacterium, assembly GCA_937959145.1. Taxonomy (GTDB): domain Bacteria; phylum Bacteroidota; class Chlorobiia; order Chlorobiales; family Thermochlorobacteraceae; genus JANWWM01. The sequence goes on along the minus strand of CALGMC010000311.1, from coordinate 3,087 downwards.
TTAAATTTGCGGCAGTAGTAGTATCAGTAGTTTAGTAGTAAGAGCAGTATTCAGTAGTAAGGTAGTATCACATGCTCTTTATGTTGTATTAAGGCAGGGCGTCTTGAGAGAGACGCTCTGCTTTTTTATTCTCGCCAAAAACTTCCGCCTGCGTAACTTCCATAACAGAAAGGGCGTAAGGCTTTTTATCATATCAACATCACGCCGATTTATCTATGCTCAACATCAATGCTATTTCAAAAAGTTATGACGGAAAAGTTGCCGTCAGGAATCTGTCGCTTTCAGTGAATCGCGGAGAGATTTACGGCATACTTGGACCGAACGGTGCAGGAAAGACCTCGACCATTCGCATGATTTGCGGCATAACACTTCCCGATAGCGGCACGATTGAATTTCTCGGCGAGCCAATGCGCATGGAACTTCAATCCAAAATTGGATACTTGCCCGAAGAGCGTGGCTTGTATAAAAAAATGAAAGTTGGCGAGTTGCTCGTCTATTTTGCCGAACTCAAAGGCGTATCGAGAGCAGTGGCGAAAGAAAAAGCGGCGATGTGGCTCAAACGATTTGAAATCGACTCATGGTCAGAAAAAAAAGTGGAAGAACTCTCCAAAGGCATGCAACAAAAAGTGCAGTTCATTTCCGTTGTGCTACACGAACCCGAACTGCTCATTCTGGACGAGCCGTTTTCAGGATTAGACCCGATAAATTCGGAACTCGTGATGGATATCATTCTCGAGCTGAAAAAAGCAGGAAAAACCATTCTCTTCTCGACGCACCGAATGGAGCAAGTAGAAAAAATCTGCGATTCAATTTGCTTAATCAACAACGGAGAGAAAGTGTTAGATGGCAATGTGCGCGAGGTGAAAAAATCTTACGGCAAAAATATGCTGCACATTGAATTTGACGGAAGCGATGCGTTTATTGACGCCGCTGTCGCAATGGGCAAAGTCGAAGTGCGCGACCGACAGCCGAAGTATGCCGAACTCAAATTGCTCGACGGCACAAGACCCAAAGAAGTGCTCGCGCTTATCGGCGACGACACCGACCTCACCCGTTTTGAACTCGCAGAACCCTCGCTCAAAGAAATTTTCATTCTGCGCGTGGGCGAAACAAATCAAAAGGGGCGAAATTGAGCGCAACCGCGTAAAGCGATTGTTGTATATTTGCGATTCAATTCAAACCTTTTGTGAAATTCGCGCACGAATGAGTCGCCGACTGCTCCATCTCATAACCCTGCTTTTAATCTTTTCTGCGCCAACTATCGCACAAGAACGCGCGTTCTGGTCAGTAAAACCACTTCAACCCAAAAAGTCGGTCTATTGGATTACGACCTCTTACTTTGAAGCGTCAGAAGAATTTGCAAGCGCAGGATTTCGGCGCGACCTCTTCCGCGTGGCGACCACCGACGAAACCTCCTTCCCCGTTACCGATGCGCGCTTCATTGACCGCTTAGTTGGACTTCACTACGAATATGGTTACTCGCGCAAACTTACCCTTGTTGGCTACTTGGGTTATCGTGGCATCGTTACCACCTACACGGAAACCGATTTCCCGCAAGGTATTCCGACGTTTCTTGCAAAAAGCATCACCTCGTCAGGCTTCACTGACCTTTGGATTTGGGGGCGTTATGAACTCTTGAATCCTTCTGAACTCAAATTTCCGTTTCGGCTTGCAACGCAAGTGGGCGTGAAATTGCCGACAGGAGATATTCTCGCGCCTGTTGCGCTCGGCACGGGAATGTTGGATTACGAAGCGCGTTTGCTCGGCGAATTGACATTTTTTCTCAACCGCATCCCTGCGTATTTGCTTTTTGATACAGGCTACCGTTTGCGTGGCGGCGATTACAAAAATCAAGCCTTGTATCGCGCAGAAGTCGGCTTATCAGCGGCGGAAGAAGTTCAATTTCGAGTCGGCTTTTCGGGGATTGCGTCGCTTGGCGATTTGAACACGCTTATTGGCATTGGAGAAATTCCGCGCCCTGCGGCAACGCGCCCGCTCAGCATCTTGGGCGACGAGCGTTACGGTCAAATTTTACTCGGCTTACAAGCCAAGTTCTCGCCAACCTTTGCCGTCTCGATTGACTATCAACGACGGCTCTACGGAAACGCAACCTTCGTCGGCGATTCAATTCATCTGGCGTTTGCATTTTTGCGATAGCCTTCTGATGAAAGAAAGCGAATTGAACGGAAGCGTTATGCCTAAATCCTACCCGCTCTGCCAACCATAAAGTGCAAGAAGTGCATCGATGGCTTCTTCTTTTCGCTTCCTGCTGACAAATTCGGACGCACAGTTTTTGGCTTGAACAATAGCATCGGGAATCATATCGCGCTTACCCAAGTGAAGCAAAGCATGGAGCGTGTCGTATCGGCGTTGAAATTCAAGTTCGGGGTATTGAAGCGTCGGAAGTGAGAGCAATAAAGCCACTGCGCTGCTATCCTTGCCTTGCGTGAGCAACCGCTCGGCTTTCAAAAATGTGATGAAGGCTTGCGCAGACGAATCTTTTTTTGCCTCGAGTTCGCGCGCAAGCAGTGCGTCTCGTTCTGAATTGGAAATCAACGGTGAAAAGTAAGTTGGGTCAAGACCGATGGCGAGCGACGCTAAACGCAATGCGACGGCATAGTCGTAATTGAACGAGAGCGACGCTTCTTTGACACGGTTCAAAAGATGTTGCACCGAATCCTTTGAGCCGAAGCGTGTCCAGAGCATGGCATTAGCAACGCTGAACAACATTGGTTCAGGCTTCTCGAGTCGGCGCGTGAGCGAATCGGCTTTGTAGAAAACGGCATCGAGCGCAAGTGAATCCAACAAGGTTTGTAACAAGTAAGCCGAAAAGTAGCCTTGAATGGCGCGAGTGTTTTTGCCTTCGGTGAGTGCAAGTACGGTTTCAAACCGCTTTTGAGCCACTTTATATCGCTTTTCGGAAAGGGCTTTTGAGCCATATTTGAGTTCAACGGCAACGCGATGCGGGCACTCGGTTTGAAAAATCGTCTTGCGTTTGAAGCGATAAATGACGGCGGAATCGAGCGCAGGCGGCACGGTTTGTTCCGAAAGAAATTCTTTCCACTCCAACATCAATCCGTTAATTGG
>CALGMC010000310.1 GCA_937959145.1 uncultured Chlorobiales bacterium | reverse complement strand
ACCGTATCAGGACTTTGAATAAAAACGCCTGTAACATTCGAGCGCGAATCCGTTTTGAAATTGAGAGCCGTCCAAGTGTTGCCGCCGTCCGTGCTTTTGAACGCCAAGCCGTCTTCACCTGCGATATAAACAAGGTTGCCTTTTGCGCTCACAGAAAAAATTTCTTTGTTGCTCCAAGCAGGGTTGTTGATTTCCGTCCAAGTGTCGCCGCCGTCGGTAGTGCGTTGGACTTTACCATTTTTTCCAACGATAAATCCGACTTGACTGTCGCGAAAACTCACGGCGTTGAAGTTTTCAACGAAGGCAGGCGTTTTGGAATCCCACGTGGCACCGCCATCGGTGGTTTTGAGAATCGTGCCGTTTGAGCCAACAAGAAAGCCGATTTGATTGTCTAAAAATTGAAGAGAGGTAAAGCGTGTGGTTGCGCTTGCAAGTGAGAAGGTTTCCCAAGTGTCGCCGAAGTTGGTTGAGCGATAGGCTTTGCCGCTATCGCCAGCAACCCAGACCGTTGCGCCAAGCGATTGCACCGCGCGAAGCGTATTTGAGCCGAGAATAAACTGCGCCCAAGTTGCACCGCCATCAACAGAACGAAAAACCCTTCCGCTATTGCCGACTGCCCAAACCGTGTTTCCGTCAGCAGAATGAACATCGTAAAATCCTTGTGATTGTGCGAAAAGAACTTGCGAGGTGAAGAGAAACAGCGTCAGAACAGAAAGGCGTAAGAAAGTGGTCATCGTTTTTGTTGGTTTGTGATTAGCATTGAAAACTTTTTAATACAGCAGGCGGGCAATGACTTCAATTTCGCCAAGTCCGAAATGCGAAATCGAATCGGATTCCAGCCTCACCGTCAGTTCGTTAATTGGAATATCGCCAACTTCAAGCCGAAGAAGTTGTGTATTGTCAAAAGTAACGTCTTTGACTTTTTTGGAATCGGAAAATAACGCAATTCGTCCTTTGTTCATAGCAAGGCGCGGGAGAATTACACTTTTTTTCGAAATCGGATAAACAACAATTTCACGCGCAACAATCGGAATATCCCATTTGAGGTTCAGCCATGCGTCTTTGCTTGGTGCGGAAACCCACATTGAAGTATCGCAACCGAGTTCAACCTGCCTATCAATGGCACGCGCCGCATGGTAGCGAATGCCGCTTTCTTCCCAAACTGAACTTGCCGAAGCGTGCGCTGAGGTCGCCGCATTAAACCATTGCGAAAGCGCATTGTTCATCGGCACTTCAATTAACGAGTGTCCGGTGTGGCAACCGACGCACTTTGTGCCTGCGCCTTTGCGCTCCGAGTTCAAGCCTGAAACGTGAGCAATTTTTCCGCTTGATGTGGTGAGCAAATTGCCACGCGAGTCGACGAGTTGCTCAAAAAGTGGCACTTCGGCAGGAGCGGTCGGCTCACGGATTCCGCCGTCTTCATCAACAGGCAGTTCATTGAAGAGCAGAGCGACGTCTTTTCCGTCAGCGTTTTTGCGTTGAATGTTCATGAAGAATCGAACCTTCGCACCTTGAACAATTTTCGGCGCGTCGGGTATCGGTTCATCGACTTTGCCGTTCATAAAAATGTTGAAGCAATCAAATCGGAAGGCGTGCAGGTCGGCGTAATCGGTTGGTTCGTCTAACGGGGGTTGGTCGTTAGCGAGGTCTAATTGGTCTTTGAAGAGTGTAGGCACAGGGCGTGGCACAAGCGCAACGGCGCAGAGTTCGTCCGTTTTCGGCAGGTCTAAAACTTTGCGGTGAAACGAGCCAAGCGAATCGGTGAGGTAAAGTCCAAATGTGCCGCTTTTGCGTTGCGAGTAAATAATCTTGTTAGGCGAAACTTCGACCGCATCAACCGAAACGGCGTCCATAGGCGAGAGAAGCATCGGAACGCTTGCGCCTTTTTTGAAGCGACGAATCACGACCGTATCGGAACGATGAAGCAGCGAGAGCGACGAGGTGAAAATGGCGAGCATATCGCCGTTGTGCATGAGGCGCGGTTTGTAGGCTTGTAAGCCTGCGCGGGTGCGTGCAAAGCCTGCGTAGAGTTTGAGTTCGTCGCCGTCAGGCTTTGCGGTAATGGCGTGCCAAATGTTACCGATGTCGTCGGTCAGGGCTTGTGCGGGTGTGCGTGTCAGTCCGTCTTTGGTTTGATTGCTGGGCAAATCAAGGTTGAGCCACCAACGAGAGAAAACAACACGACCTTCGCTTAAATCCATCGTAGGTTCTTCGGCACTGTTGCGTTCCGTTGTGATTCGGTGAAGGTTTGTGCCGTCGGTATTGACGACGAAAAGGTTACTGGTTCTAACGCCGCCAAGTTGCGCCAGCGAAGGGTAGCGTGTGGAAGCGAAGACGATTTTTTCATTATCCATGTAGCACGGGTCGAAGTCGTCGTAGCGTTCAAAAGTTTTAGCAAGGTCGCCGAAGCGTGAAAGGTCGATGGTGCGGTCGGTTTTGGTAATGGCGCGAAGGCTTCTACCATCAATGCCGATTTCATAAATGCGCCAACTGCTATCGGGGTGGACAAGTCCTGAAAAGACGAGACGCTTGGCGTCGTAGGAAAGGCTGATGTCGGCGATGTCGTAAAAGGTTGGCGCAAGTTGGCGAAGTCGTCCGCTACGCTCGCGCACAAAGAGTTTGCCGCCGGTTTTGAACGTTCTGCCGTGCGGTCCAATGCCCAGAATGACACTATCGGGTGCAGGATTGCGTGCAAGAAAGGCAATCGGCGGCAAGTCTTCCGATGGCGTAAAACTCGTGAGCAAAAAGAGCGAAAGCACAATCAAAACGAACTTCATGAACGGCAGTGTGGTCAGTGGTTTGGTTGTTGACAGAGCGCGAGTTTGGCTTCAATGCTCGATTTTTCTTTGCCAATCTGCTTGCCGATGAAAATCAAAGTGTTGTGGGAAATCGTTTCATCTTTCAACGTATCAAACTCAAACGTATAGCGACCAGAAGCGAAGTTGAAAATCGCGGGCGTGGGCATGGCGTCGAACTTGACAATGCCTTTGGCGCGATAGCATTGGCGCGGCAAGTCGGAAAGGAACTCTTCGAACTTCGCTTGCGAAAATTCACGAGGCAACTCAATCGCGAAAGTCTCGATTTGGTCGACGTCCAAGTGATAACTTTCCGAGCCGTGTTCGTGATGATGTTCATGCGCGTGTGCGTCGTGGGGTTCGAGTTGGTGCAATCGCTTGTGAATTTCCTTGTCATACTTTTGTTTCAGTTCTGCCATAAATGCTTCGTGCTCCTGACGCAAATTTTTCGGCGACGAAATAAAAAGCACTTCGGGCGGAATTTTCCCTTGAACCACTTTGAAAATCGGTGCACGCTCGTTCATTTTCCGAACTAAATTTTCGGCGGCTTTTAGTTGCGCTTCGGAACAGACATCAACCTTATTCAAAACCACCATATCGCAAATTGTCAGTTGAATTTCTGCCACAAGATTTTCTTGAAGATGTAGCCAAAGATTTTCTGCATCCGCCACCGTGATAATGGCTTCTAAAATCAAGCGTCTATCATTAGCAAGCATCATGAAAATCGAGAGCGGATTGGCAATGCCTGTGGTTTCAATCAAGAGCACATCGGGCGAAACGCCTTTGAGAATGTCGGAAACCGCATTTTGAAAATCGCCTGAAATCGTGCAACACATACAGCCTGCGGTCAATTCTGAAATCTCAACGTTCTGCGTTTTCAAAATCACCGAGTCGACGGAAACTTCGCCAATCTCGTTTTCAATCAGCGCGACCTTCTTGCCGCTCAAACTCGTTTCAAGCAAATGCTTGATGAGCGTGGTTTTTCCGCTCCCAAGAAAGCCTGTAATAATAATTGTTGGAATGCGAGCCGATGAATCCATATTTTTAATTCGCTTGAAAAGTGATTAAACTTTGTTCCGTCAATCTAAAAGAATCTTGGCAAAAATGAACATCGCACAAGCCACACCTGCCGCAACGAATCAAGCCACCGAAAAACGACTTTTGAACGAAGACGACTTGTGGGAATTGATTGCACAAGGTCGTAATGTAACGCTTATCAAAGGAAAAGTTGTAGAAATGTCGCCCGCCAGCCGAAATCACGGAAAAGTTGCGAACAACATCGCTTATTACATCACCGCTTTTGTGAAGCAAAACAAGTTAGGGACGTGTTTCACGGCGGAAACAGGCTTTGTGGTGGAACAAACGCCGACGACAGTGCTTGCGCCTGACTTTGCCTTCATTGCCAAAGAGCGCGATAAGGAACAAGAAAAAGGCTTCGGCAAAGTGGTGCCTGATTTTGTGCTGGAAGTGCAATCGCCGTCGGAGACTTTGAGCGACACAAACGAAAAGATGCTAATGTGGCTAAATGCAGGCGTGAGGTTGGTGTGGGTTGCGGATATGAAAACGAGGTCTATCACGGCGTATCAAAAGCGAGAAGGGAAGATACAAGCGGAGATTTATACGCACGATAAAACGATTGACGGCGGCGAAGTCTTCAAAGGCTTTCAGTGCCGTGTCCAAGAATTTTTTGAATAGGCATAAACGCAAAAAATTTTCGCAAGAATGAACATCGCACAAGCCACACCTGCCGCAACGAATCAAGCCACCGAAAAACGACTTTTGAACGAAGACGACTTGTGGGAATTGATTGCACAAGGTCGTAATGTAACGCTTATCAAAGGAAAAGTTGTAGAAATGTCGC
>CALGMC010000309.1 GCA_937959145.1 uncultured Chlorobiales bacterium | reverse complement strand
GGAAACTACAACTTCCATGGGCTTCACAAAAGGGCGGCGCGTTTCCCTTTTTCGTTGCAAAGGCAACGTAAAACAAATATCTTTGTTCTAAAACCGACCAAATCGTCTCAATCCAGATTTCTTGTAATTGAGCAAACGCCTTCGTCTGCTCTTCTGTGCAGTATTCTTCCGTGTAGTATTATGAGCGACTCGCTTTCATCAGAACGGTTCAAAAATTATTATGAAGTCTTGCGCGTGCGTCCTTATGACTCACCCGAACTCATACAAGCCTCGTTTGTTGCGCAAATCAAACAGTGGCACCCCGACCGTTTCGCCAACGCCGACGCACTCACGAAGCAAAATGCCGAAGAGCGCGCTAAACTGATTCTTGAAGCCAAGCGGGTTCTCCTCACCCCATCGCTCAAAGCCGAATATGACCAAGCCTTTGAAGCACGGTTTCCGCGCCGATGGGAAAAACTCTCGAACAAAGCACGACCAAAACAGCGTCAAGTTACCGTCGAAGACCTGCTCAAAAATGGCGTTCCTATCAATCCGCTGACGCAGACGGACGCGAGTGAACTCAACACGTTTAAGTGGCTCTCGTTTTCAACTCGTGTGAATTACAAAACACGGCGCGTCGTCTTTAGCGTCTCGCATTTCTTCGAACACAATCCCGACTGCGAGGTGCGCTTTCGGTTTCACTACAACGAAGATTGGACGCCGTTCAGCAAACAAAAACTGTATGCCGTCGACTACAACGACGAAGTGGCTCTTGTCGAGATGCAAGCCCGCCATGTTCTCTCACCCAAAAAAACTCGATATTCTTCATGCATTTTCAAAGTCGTTGTGCTTTCAGACTACGAACGCGCGATGTACCGTAAACGTGAGATTCAGCGACACATCATCCGACTGCGCAATCGTATGGGATTGAAACTCATTATCGTGATGCTTGGCTCCGCGCTCTTCGCCGCCGAAACGCTTGAACTTATTGCATCATACAGCAGAATCGTGCTTTGAAGTATTTTGCCTCGAAGTCTTTCGCATTAGAACTCAATCCCAAGTCGTGCAGGCGTGCCTTCATCGAAGTAGTGCTTGACTTTGCGCATTTCAGTAATCAAGTCGACGCGCTCCATCAATTCGTCCCAAATTTTATGCCCTGAAATTACCAACTCGCACGGACGGTCTTTGCTTTCCCACAAGTCGATGAGTTCCATCAAGGTTTCTTTTGAAATCAGGTTGTATGCAACGGCGGCAAGCCCTTCGTCAAGAATGAGCAAGTCAATGTTTTCAGATTCGAGAAAGGCTTTTGCTGCCGCTATGCCGCGCTCGGCTTCGGCAAAGTCTTGTCCTTCGTTCTTGAATCGGAACGTGCCGTCCGCCATCATGCGCTCGCACCCTGTTGGAACAAGTTCAATCGGATAGTTCAATTTCTCTTTGAGCTCACGCAAAATTTTTCGCTCAGAATAATGCTCGTTCTTTCCGTCGTAGCCTTTGTCGAATTGAACAATCGCAACACGCTGACCTGCGCCAAGCGCACGAATGGCTAATCCCATCACGCTCGTGGTTTTGCCTTTGCCGTAGCCGTAATAAAGATGAAGTTTGTGCATTTACTTGATAAACAACATTGATTTAGTTTGAGAAAAATTTCCTGCGCTTAATCGATAGAAATACATGCCCGACGAGAGCGAAAGATGGGACGCTGAAAGCGTATAAGTGTGCCTTCCGACGCCCTGCATTTGATTGAGCAAAGTCGCTACTTTTCTGCCTTGTGCGTCAAAGAGTTCAAGGCTCACTTTTCCTGCCTGCGATAGTTCGTAAGTGAGAACGGTTGTTGGATTAAACGGATTCGGGTAGTTCTGAAAGAGCGTAAAGGTTGCGGGCTTTTGTGTTTGAACAGGTGCCGAGAGTGCCGCTTGATGAATTGCAACAACAGCATCAAGGTCGAACGACGCGGCAAACGCTCCGCCGTCATTGACTCTATCGCCTGCATCCGTAATGCGAACAAAATAGACCGTATCTAATCCAATCGTCGCAAGGTCAAACGAATCGCCACCGCTCCGATTTTGACTTGGCGAGCCGGGAAGAAGCGGACTGACCGCACCATTCGTTGGCGTAACGCCTGCAAGCCCACGATACCGACGCGGCGAACTAATCGGCAATGAATCCACAACCTCAAACGGAAACTCAATGAATGAAATGCCATCTTTGCTAACGCTCACAATGCCTGTTTCGGCATAGACGCGGTTCGTGTCGCAAGAGATGTAAAACGGATTTTCAAACACGGTAAAATCGACGCCCGCAAGGTCGACGATGGGTCGGCGGAAGTAAAGCGTAATTGAGCCACCTGTTCCGAGCGAGAGCAGTTCGGCAGGCACAAATGCAGGCGCGCACGGTCGCGCCGTTGAATCGGGCGGACCTAAAACGCACTGCGGAAAGTTCGGATTGTCAGGACCGTAGCCGACATTGAAGTTCGGTCCGAAATTGACGCTCACGACGCTATCGGCGAACTGCGCTTTTGCGCCAACTACACATACCCAAAGCGCGAGGCACATGACTGCCCCGCGCTGAATTGTTGACTTCATCATTTTACCAACATCATTTTCTTCGTTGCCACAAAATTCCCTGCTTGCAGTCGGTAGAAGTAAATGCCGCTGGCAAGGTTGCTTGCGTTCAAGGAGTAGTTATATGCGCCTGCTTCTTGACGAGCATTAACCAATGTCGCCACTTCCTTTCCAAGCACATCATAAACCTTGAGCGAAACCGTGCTTGCCACAGGCAGTTGATAAGCAATCACCGTTGTGGGATTGAACGGATTCGGATAGTTTTGCTCGAGCGCAAATTGCTTCGGCATGCCGGCGTCGACTTCAATCACGTTCGAGTATTCAAATTGTCCGTCAAAGTCGATTTGCTTCAAGCGGTATTGCACTCTGCCCGACACGCTTCTATCCAAGAACGAGTAAGACTGCGCTTCGGTCGTCGTGCCGTTGCCTCTGACGAAGCCCAACACTTGCCACGCCTCATTGCTCGCTCCTCGATTCTCGATTCTTCTTTGCACTTCAAAGCCTGAATTATTGTGCTCCGATGCGGTTTTCCACGAGAGCAAGACGCCGTCGTTGGTTTTGCGTCCTGAAAATGCGATGAGTTCGACCGGCAACGCACCTGCCTCAACGGTGAATGCCACCACGCCGCCGTAAGGTGCGCCGGGCGTAAGGTTGAACTGCAAGAGACTGTCGAGCGTGAGCGCGTTGTAGAGCGTAATTCTGCCGCTGCGTGCAACAATGAGCGTATCACCAATCAGTGCCAAACTTCCGCCTTGAATAAACGGCGTTGGAATGGTGTCGAAGGTGTTGGCATTGTATCGAATCAATCGATTGCTTACAAAGCCGCCGCTCAAAATGCCAATGTTATTCGAGTTAAAGACGACGCTCGAAGGCGAACCGCCCACATCGATGGTCGCTACAACGCTGTTGGTCGCTGGGTTAATCACCGAAATTTTTCCGAACACAGGCGGCGTGCCGAAGCCGAAATTGCCTGTGCAAACCGCGTGCAAGAGTCCGTTGCGGTCTTTGACCACATTTTGTGGATTGAGTTGCACTTGAATACGTGTGAGCAGACTATCGTTTGCGCCGTTGTTGTAGAATCGCCATACCGTTACCACCGAATCGTAGTCGAAGGTTTCGGGATTGTAAGCATTGGCAATGTAAATGCGTGCGCCGTTCACTTCGCTTACAACGTCCATGCCTTGTGGTCCGCGTCGCCCAATGCTGATTTTGCGAAGGAATTGAATCGTGTCTTGATTGGCATTGAAGGTTGGCGCGTTCATGCGATAGAGCGAGATGGAACTGTCGAGCAAGTTCGTTACCACGCCGAAGGTTTCATTGGTTGGCGTTGAAAAGGTTGCGATGGAAAACGGATTGAGGTTTGTCGCAATTGGCTCGGTTTTAATCGGTGCCGCACCCACAACGAAGTTTGCCAATCGCCCGTGCTGAATTGAGGCATTTACGCCCGACGGAAATTGTCCTGAATTCACTACATACAAGCGGTTGTTGAAGGCAAGAATTTCGTTTGCAACTGGACCAATCGGCGCAAGGCTATCGACCACCGTCCCTGTTGAAAGGTTGATGTAGGTCAAGCCTTGATTGCTGAAACCGCGAATCGCAAACAAGACCTTTTGCGGCTGTGCGTTCAGCCATGCGTTGCCAAAGAGGCAAACGGCGACGAGAGAGAGAATCATCTTTTTCATTTTTTTCTCCTGTTTTGAGTTATAGAATTACCGAACAAAAATGGCTTTGCTCGGGATTAAACCTGTTTGAAAACTGCGTTTGAACTGACCGTTGAAATCAAAGACTTTCATTTCGCCGCTGACGACGTAGTTCTTTGCGTCAGCGCAGTAAAGTTCCCGCCGTGCCTTGTCAATGCTGATGCCGTAAAGGATTTGGAAATTTGAGGCGGGAATGAGTTGCGCATTAAGCATCACTTCATTTTTGATGTCGAGCAGTTTGACGCCGCCTTCTGACGCCACAAACGCAAGGCTATCGAGAATCGCAATTCGCCCTGCGTCGAAGTCGTAGATTTTTTTGAGCGTATCGCGCTGTGCATCAATGACCAAAAGCCGCATTGGGACGGTTGAATAATTCCCGTTTGAAATCACATACACATTGCCGTAAGTGTCGGCGGCAAGCGAGGTCGGATTGATGCGGAGCGTTAAGCGTTTCGTTTCCGTGAGCGTGTTCAGGTCGATGATGGAAATCGTGCTATCGTAATTAGGGAAGTTCAGTCCGCCTGAATTGGCAACATAAAGTTTGCCGTTTTGAATGGCGACGCCTTCGGGATATGAGCCGACCTGAATGTTTCGGGTAATCGTGAGCGAGGCAGTATCAATCACGGCAACCGTTCCGTCGAAGCAACTGACAAAGGCGTTTCGTCCGTGAAAGGCGATGTGGCGCGGCTGACGTGGTTGTGTGCCATTAAAGAGCAATATCGTTCCAACGGAATTGAACGTGCGGGCGTCCAAAACTTCAATCGTGCTACTGACATTGACGACGATGTAAATTTTCCCGCCATACTGCGCAAGGTCGTTGCC
>CALGMC010000308.1 GCA_937959145.1 uncultured Chlorobiales bacterium | reverse complement strand
TGTTTCGCCTTGTGGATGGGGGCGGTTGCCGCCTCGATGCTGGTGATTCGCACGCTCGAGCCGCGCCTAACCAATCCCGACCACGCCGCCCAAGATTCCGAACTTCTGAAAACCTACATTCGCTACGAGGTTAAACTTGTTGATGTCGCGTTTTTCGGCGTGCTTCTAACGGGCGTAACACTCGCGCAGTTCTACGTCGGCTGGACACTTTGGACGGCGGTTAAACTCGCGCTCTACTTCGTGCAATTTGGCGCAACCATGTTTTACATCGCTACCTTTATCAAGCCGCTTGCCTACCCGTGTTCACCGAGCGACTACAAACGCTGGTATGGGCTTTTTGCCACGTCGTTTAGCCTTTTCTTCGTTGTGCTTCTATGGACGTATTTCGGACGCTGACACAGCCCCAACACATTTTCCCTCGAACGCAGGCACTTTGTTTGAACGACCAAGCACAGCCAACGGTTTGAATAGAATCCGTTAAAATTTCACAGAGGCTACAATATGGCATTTGATTTCATCGTGATTGGTTCAGGCATTGGCGGACTCTCTGCCGCATCACTTCTTGCAAAGGAGGGTTTTCGCGTCTTGACGCTTGAAGCCAGTTATGTGCCGGGCGGATGTGCGTCGTCTTATGTCGTCAAGCGCGACGGGCAGAAGTTCGTCTTCGAGGCAGGCGCAACGACGATTGTCGGTCTCGATGAACATCAACCGCTCTACAACCTTGCACGCGAACTCGATATCGACTTTCCCGTCGTTGAACTTAATCCTTCTATGACGATTCACGTCGGCGGAAAGCGACTGACGCGCTTCAAGGATAAAGAACAATGGATTACAGAGTGCTACAAACAATTTTTTGAAGGCACAGGCGTTCCGTTCAAAAACGTGCGTCAATTCTGGCGGCTTGTGTTTCATCTCTCCGACTTTGTGTGGAGAGTCTCTGAACGCAATCGCGCCTTTCCGCCGAAATCGCTTCGCGACCTCTTTTCGCTTTGGGAACAAAATCGCCTTGCTGATTTCCCAAAGTTGCTGTTTCTCTTTCGCTCCACTTACGACATCATTCAACGCTACGGCTTGCACGCCAGCAACGACTTCATTCGCTTCTGCAACGAGCAACTGATGATTACCGCGCAAGCCACTGTCAAAGACGTGGCGTTTCTTTATGCCGCGCCGTGCCTTTCCTACACGAATAGTTCAAACTACTACGCCTACGGTGGCATGATTAAACTTGCCGAAACGCTCGTGGAAAAATACAAGTCGCTCGGCGGCGAAATTCTCTATCGCGAACCCGTTAAACTTATCGAACGAACAGGCAACGACGGATTCAAAGTAACCACCGAAACAGGCAAGACTTTTCAGGCGCAGAACATCGTCAGCAATGCGACGATTTGGAACATGGCTTATCTCACCAAAGGGCGAATCAGTCAGTATTTTCAGCATCTTTCGCGCAAGTTCAAATTCGGTTGGGGCGCATTCACGATGAGCCTTGCGGTGAAGAACACACTTCCCGATGACCTTACATTGCATCATCAATTCATTCTCGACGAAAAAATCCCATTGTGCGATTCCGATTCGTTTTTCGTCTCGCTCTCCATGCCCGATGATTTCGAGCGACAGCCCAAAGGCACACGACTTCTTGCCATTTCAACACATACAACCGTCGAGCGATGGGTAGAGCCAAACCCAAACTACGACGCTGAAAAAGCACAAGTCGCCGAGTTCATTCTCAATGCATTAGAACAAAAGTTGGACGGATTCAAAAAAGAGCACATCGTGTTCAAAAATGTCTCCACGCCGAAATCGTGGCAGGATTGGACCTATCGCCGTTTCGGCAGAGTTGGAGGCATTCCGAACACCATGTCGAGAAAAGTGTGGGAACTCGTCAGCGCACAAACGCCCTTCAAAGGGCTTTACTTGGTTGGCGATACGGTCTATCCGGGACAAGGAATTGCGGGCGTGTGTTTATCGGGGCAAAACGCCGTGCATCGAATCAAGCAATCTGTTGCGCATGTGCCTGCGCCTGTGCAAGAGCCTGCCGTAATTTCCGAATAACACATTCCTCATGCCATTATGAGAACGGATAAACTTGCCTACCTTTGGTTTCAAGAAGTGCCACAAGGGTTCTTTGCGCTTATCGGCAGAGACAAATCGGACGCAGAGTTCTATGACTTTAAGTCGGTCGAACTCAAAGAGACTTCGTTTCGACTTGATGGCGTTTTTATTCCGCAAATCGATGATTACACTTATTTCGTAGAAGTGCAATTTCAGCGCGACGAAAATTTTTATGCACGCTTGTTCGCTCAGGTCTTTTTGTATCTCAAACAGTTTTCCATAAGAAAATGGCGTGTTGTGATTATCTATCCAACCCGAAGTGTAGAGCAGAAAAATCTTGAAGGATACCGTGAGATTCTTGACACAGTTTTAGTTCAGCGCATATATTTGGACGAACTGCCGAGCATTGAAACGCTTGAAGACATTGTTGGGATATTCAAATTGATTATTGAGCCGAAAAAACGCACAATCGAAGTCGCAAGGCAATTCGCCGCAAAGCAAACGCCCTATCTGAACTTTATTGAAAAAGTTATCTTTTACAAATTTGGAAACCTAACCACAAAGGAGATATTGAGCATGTTGAGCATTCGCGAAGAGTTTGAAGAAGAACTGAAGAAAACCCGCGCCTATCAAGAAATTTTTCGTGAAGGCGAATTAGCTGGGTTCAAGCGCGGCATCAAAGAAGGTCTTGAAGAAGGTCGGGAAATGGGAATCAAGGAAGGAATTAAAGAGGGTATAGAGAAAGGCATGGAGAAAGGCATGGAGAAAGGCATAGAGAAAGGCATAGAGAAAGGAATTAAGGAAGGCTTATTAAAGAGCGTACCAACCCTCCGTGAACTTGGACTGAGCGATGAGGAAATCGCAAAGCGACTTGGATTAGATATTCAAGATGTCAAGCGTGTCGGTTAAAATGCGATGCTGTTTCTCACTCCTCATTCGCTTGTAGCGGTTCGTTCACGAAAAAGCTGACTATCGTTGTGCCGAAGTTCTTTTGAAACGCAAATCGCTCGTGCGCTTCGAAAGACATCTTCTCGCTGTGCTCGAGCACTAAATAGCCGTTTGGCAAAAGGAGATTGCGCTCGAAGAGTTTGCGCAAGAATTTATCGTAGTGATGAAAAGCATAAGGCGGGTCTGCAAAAATTAAGTGATACGGCTCTGTGGCTTCGGCGATAAAGCGCATCGCATCGGTCAAATGCAAAGTGGCTTGTGCTTGAAGTTGCAAGAGCCGAATGGACTCTGAAATGTGCGCCGCCACTTTCGGGTTTTGCTCAACAAATGAAACGCGCACTGCGCCTCTGCTTACAGCTTCAAGCCCCAAAAGTCCGCTTCCCGCAAAGCAATCCAATACGGTTATGCCTTCAAAGTTTATTCTCGCCGCAAGCGTGTCGAAAACGGCTTGACGCACGCGGTCGGTTGTCGGTCGCACCAGCGTGGAATCTATCGTCTTCAAGCGACGACTGCGAAACTTTCCTGCAATAATTCTCACATGCAATCTCTCCCTACTTGCCTTGATAAAATTGTTTCAGCCAATTAGGCGACGCGCCGAGCTTGTAGAATCCGACGATGCCAATGTTTTTAAGCATTTGAAAAAGGTATCCGTTTTTTTCAAACCGTCGTGCCGATGTGATGACCGTTGCGCGCTCAATAAGGAAAGGTTCAGCAAGGCGTGCGGCGCGTTGAAGAAACTCGACGTCTTCGAGCAATTCTTGTTCAGGAAATTTTCCGATGCGTTCAAAAAAATTGCGACGAGCGAAAATGCCCGAATCACCATAGTGCGTTAGAAGCGAGTTGATGTTTGTGAGTGATGCGTAATACTGCGCGATAGGATTGTCGGAATCAAATCGCATGGCAAAGTAGCCAAACTCGACCTTTGGATTTTCTAATGCGCTTGCTAATTCCAACAACGCATTCTCGCTAAGTTGCGTGTCGGCATGAAGGAAAAGAAGCGCATCACCGCTGGCGAAATGTGCTCCGCAGTTCATCTGCTTGGCGCGCCCTTTTTCCGAGAGAAACATTCTAATCGGAAGCGTGTCGTTGGTCTCAAAGAATTCCATGATGCGTTCAGGCGTGCCGTCGGTTGAACCGCCGTCCGCGATTAAGAGTTCGACCTTCAAGTTTTCTGAAAGCACTTGTGAAGCAATCGAGTGAAGGGTGCGCTGAATATGCGAGGCTTCATTGAGCGTTGGAATCACAATCGAGATTTTCATTGCAGAACTTAAAAGGAAATTTCGTTTTCAATCACGATTTGAAATCGCCCCTGTTGGTTGAAGGCAAAGTCGAAGCGTGCTGTGGCTTCGTATCCGCCTACCATGACGACGCCGAAGCCGTAGCCATATTTGTTCTTGCTGAAATCGTAGTGCACTTGGCGAAGTCCAAAGCCGACAGAGCGCGAGTTATACCACACATTCCCCGCATCGAGAAATGCCGTCAGAAACATGCCATACTGAAAAATCTGAAATCGCTCGAACGGAATGAAGTCAAATTTTACGGCTTGAAGCGGAATCACTGGATAGCGTAGTTCAACGGTGTTGAGTTGGAGGTT
>CALGMC010000307.1 GCA_937959145.1 uncultured Chlorobiales bacterium | reverse complement strand
CGTCCAGTTGGCTTGGTCGTTGGAGCGTTGCACTTCAAAGCCGGAGTTATTGACTTCCGAGGCGGTTGTCCAAGTTAAACGCACGCCGTTGTTCAACACTTGTGCGTTGAACGAAGTGAGTTCAACCGGAAGTGCAATCGGATTGGTGTGGAACGGTCCAGAATAGCCAGTAGGCAGAGAGGAAGGATTGTTAAAGTTTGGGTTAAATCCAAGATTTGTTGAAGTGGCTGTGCCTGGAACGATGAGATTTGAGAAAAATGGATACCCAATGCCAGTGATGATCGCAAATAAGCGCACTGTGCTGGTTGGCAACGCTCCCAAACTGGAAAGACTGAAACGAATTTCAAAGCCGGTGTTTGTGGCACGAATATCGTTTGCAACTTGATTGTTGAGCGCAAAGGTTGCCGCTCCCGCAGAGAGAACGCTTCCTGCAATGTTGTTTGAAGCAGTCGTGCTTGCATTGCCCAAAGTCTGCCATGTAGGACCAGAAGGACCTACTGTTTTTGCAATCGCAACTCGACCATCGTTTGTACGAACAGAGAGCATATAGTCGACTTCAAAGTCAGCGGCAAAGGTAGAGGGGGTAGGAAAAGGAGGGTTAATGAGTGTGCTATCGAAATAGGAACCGTCATTAGTGCAGGAAAGACGATTGCCAGCAGGTCTACCTGGCACATTGCTGAAATCCATCCAAATCGCCAATTGGTTGCCATTGGTTTCGACTTTACATGGGACGCCAATGTAAAGATCAGTTCCATTTGTCCATGTGCGGATTGCACCAATGTCAGAATCCGGACCGAAGCCGTTGATCGATGTCGGATTCGAGTTGGGGATATTGACTTGGTATTCAGCAGGGTTTGCCGTTCCATCAATCGTGGGTTGGGCAAAGAGTGCAAATGCACCGCATATGAGCGTGCAGAGCGTAGTCAATACTGCTTGTCTCATAGTTGTTTTGGAAGTTTAGTTTTAAAGTTATGTTATGATGATTGTGGCAACGTAGCCGATTTGAATTTAGTAAATCGAGTTCTAATTTTTCAAGGACATCGTGATTTTTTATTTTTCAGAAAAATTCAGGAGGCTAGCTATGAACGCCGTTGAATCCAACTTTGAAGTTACAGAAGCACTGCCACTTTCGGCATATGAGAAAGCGGCATTAGGCGGAAATGACCCGCGCTGTATTCCACAGCATTTAGACGGACCGCCGCCGATGTGCTCTGAAATCGTGTATCCGAACTATACCGAAGAAGAGCATCAAATTTGGCAAACGCTTTATCGCCGACAAATCGAGCTCTTGCCAAACCGTGCTTGTGAGGAGTTTCTGCGCGGCGTAGAAATGCTCAAACTCAATCCGAACAAGATTCCATCGCTTGCCGAACTTTCCAATGTTTTGGAAGCGCAAACGGATTGGTGTATTGCGCGCATTCCGGGGCTTTTGCACGAACAAGATTTTTTCAAACTGCTTGCGGAGCGTGTGTTTCCTTCAACTGACTACATTCGAGGCAAAGACGAACTCGGCTACACGCCTGCGCCTGACCTCTTTCACGACATCTTCGGGCACATGCCGATGCTGACCAACAAGGACTTTGCGGACTTCTACCAACTCTTCGGCAAAGCTGCTCTGAACGCCAAAGGAAGTGACCGCACGGCGTTGGAGCGTTTCCATTGGTTCACAGTTGAATTCGGTTTGATTGAAACTCCAAACGGACGACGCATCTACGGTGCAGGCACGCTTTCAAGCGCGACCGAAGTTCTACACAGCCTTTCCAATCACGTCATTGTTCATCAATTCTCACCCGAAAAAATTATCAATCAAGACTATGATGTGTGGCACTTGCAGCCGATTCTCTTCGCGGTTCAATCGTTTGAGGAATTGAAGCAAGGATTCCGCGAGTGGACTGAGAAGCGCGGCTTGCTTTAATCAGAGGCGTGCTATAAAGGCGGTCAAGTTTTCTTTTGCGGGAAGGTTGAGTTTTTTTCTGATGTTGCTCCGATGTTCAAGCGCGGTGCTCGTGGAAATAAAGAGCAGTTGCGTAATCTCTTTCGTCGAGTGTCCCAATTTGAGCATTGCACATATTTTCAATTCTGTTGGTGAAAGCGCAGGAAACCGCCTTGATAAATAGGTCAAAAACTCAGGGTGTGTCTTCAAAAACTCTCGCTCAAAAATTTCCCAAGTCTTTTCCGGGTTCAGGTTTCGCTCCACATCTAAAAGATGCTTTTCTATTGCTTCGAATGCTCCGGTTGCAATTCGCTCTTTGATGTCCATCAGACGCATCTTTAACTCCGTTTGCGATTCAGCTTCTGCAATCAAAAATTTCGAGATGGTCTGTAAGGCTTTTTCTTTTGCCATAAGTTCGTGTCGAAGCATATCGTTCTCTTTTTCCTTGCGCTCTATCTCGAACTGGATTTGTAATAATTTCAATCGCTTATCGGATTCTTCATTAAAAATTTCTTTATCGAGTTCATAACAGCAAGTAAGGTGTTTGAGAGCTTTTGCGTGGTCTCCGAGTTGTGTGTGTATCTGTGCCGACCTGCGATAGAGACCCGTTAGCAATGCTTTTGCGCCGATTGATTCTGCTATTTCTATCCCTTGATTCAAAGCCTCGATGGCTTGTGCAGTTTTATTTTGAAGTAGGTATAAATCTGTCCAATGCCCCAGCGTTTCAGCAACTTTGTATTTATCGCCAACAGCGCGAAAGATGTCCAATCCTTTTTTCAGGTGCTTTGCCGCTAATGCTAATCGGTTGGATTTGAGATATACTTTTGCGATTTCAGTAAATGCAACGGCTTCGCCGCGTCGGTCTTGGATTTCTTGGCGAATGGCAAGGCTTGTTTGAAGGGCACGGAGTGCGTCGTCGTATTGTGCGGAATCGATTAAAGATGTGCCGATGTATGAGAGCGTCATGGCTTCGTCGTGTCGGTCGCCAAGTCGTCGAAAAATCGCAAGGCATTTTTCAAAGGCTTCGATGGCATCAGTGCGATTGATTTGGCGATAATACACCACGCCGATGCTGTTCAAACACCGGGCGACGCCTCGCTCATCGCCGATTTCTTCGCGCAACGCTAAACTCTGGCGGTAATAGGAAAGCGCGGTTGAATAATCCGAAAGTTTTTCATACATCACGCCGATATTGCGCAGTGTGGCGGCTTTCGCTTTTTTATCGCCAATCTCATGCAAGAGTTTAAGAGACGCTTTGCTAAAATGGAGCGCATCACCAAAGTTTCCCTCTTTTTCGGAAATCGTGCCAAGGTTCGCCAGCGCACGCGCTTCGCCGCGCTTATCGTTGAGTTCTTTTGCAAGTGTCAAGGCTTGAGTGTAATACTCTTTTGCAAGCGTATAGTTTGACATCATCGCGTAGATGCTTCCCAAACAGTGTAGGGCTTCACGCTCCGCGTCTGAATCGCCAATTTGTCTCCAAATCTCGCGTGCCTGTTGAACATGAGCGAGTGCGTCGCTGTATTTGCAGAGGCGAAAATAGGCATAGCCGATATTCAGTCGGCTTTTGGCTTCGGCTTGGGCATCTTGAACGGAGAGGGAAAGCGTCAGTGCGTCGGTTGCGAGCAAAAGCGATTTTTCGGCATCAATCGCGCAAAACTTCTCCGCTTCACGATTGAGTATCGCAAGTCGCTCTTTCAGAGAAGCCATCTGGCTTTTCTGGTTGCGATGTTTCGTTGGCGCGTTTGGCATCGTCCTTAAACTTTGACGGCGGTTTTCGGGAAGATAGTTAATCGGTATGACAAGCGAAGCAGGGTCTCACTTCACGAAATCAGTTGTATATTTAAGTTCAACATCAATTCCTTTCCTTTGTATGTCAAAACCAACCACTGTCATTACGGGCGGCGCAGGCTTTTTAGGCTCACATCTTTGCGACCGCTTTCTCGCCGAAGGGCATCGCGTTATCGCCATCGACAATTTGATTACAGGCTCGGCGGATAACATCGCGCATCTTTTTGGCAATCCGAATTTCAAATTCATTCAGCACGATGTAACGGAATTTATTTATGTAGAAGGCGAGGTGCATAATGTGCTTCATTTTGCCTCGCCCGCTTCGCCGATTGATTACCTCAAAGTCCCAATTCAAACGCTTAAAGTTGGCTCGCTTGGCTCGCACAAGGCGTTGGGGTTTGCGCGCGCCAAGAAAGCCCGATTTATGATTGCCTCAACCTCTGAAATTTACGGCGACCCGCACGAACACCCGCAAAAAGAAACTTATTGGGGAAATGTCAATCCGATTGGACTGCGCGGCTGTTACGACGAAGCCAAGCGTTTCGCCGAAGCCATCACGATGGCATATCATCGCCATCACGGATTAGACACGCGCATTCTGCGCATCTTCAACACTTATGGCGAACGCATGCGGCTTGACGACGGACGCGCCCTGCCCTCGTTTGTCGGCTCAGCACTTCGTGGCGAAGACATGACCGTTTTCGGCGACGGCTCACAAACGCGCTCGTTTTGTTATGTCTCCGATTTGGTTGAAGGCATTTGGCGACTCTTGCACGCCAACACGCATGAGCCGGTCAACATTGGCAACCCAAGTGAGATTACGATTTTGGATTTCGCCAAAGAAGTGCAAAAAATCATGAAGGAACTCACCGGCAAAGAAGTCGGAATTACCTACAAGCCTCTGCCCGCTGACGACCCCAAACAACGTCGCCCCGACATCACACGCGCAAAAGAACTGCTCGGATGGGAGCCCAAAGTCGACCGCGCCGAAGGCTTAAGGCGCACGATTGAATTTTTCGTTAAGAAAACTGCATTACATACGAATGAATTCGACTCAGCCCGCTCTTGAATTTCGCGTCTCAAAAGAGCTCAAAGCCAAACTCTTGGAATACAGCATCGTGAAAACCTACCGCGCAGGCGATGTGATTTTAAGTGAGAACGCACAAATTCGCTCAATCCCAATGGTTAATCGCGGCTCGATTCGCGTCATGCGCACGGAAAAAGATGGTCGCGAAATTTTGCTTTACTACATCAAAGCAGGCGAATCGTGCGTGATGTCGTTCTTAGGCGGCTTGCATAATGAAACGAGCAAACTCAAAGCCGAAGTCGAAGAAGATGCCGAAATTTTGTTCCTGCCGATTGACAAAGTCCCTCTGCTCATGCGCGACTATCCCGAATGGCTCGATTACATCTTCAAACTTTATCACAAGCGATTTGAGGAACTCTTGGAAGTCATCAATGCGGTGGCGTTCAAGAAGGTCGATGAACGTTTGCTTCTGCTCTTGAACAAAAAAGCCGAACTTGCTCAAAGTAAAACGCTTTTCGTTACGCACGAACAACTTGCAAACGAGTTGGGGACGGCGCGCGTCGTCGTTTCTCGGCTTCTCAAACAGTTGGAAACAAACGGCGAGGTTAAGTTAGAACGCAATAAAATCACACTGTTGCGATAACTTTTTGCAATCACTTTTTACGATAACTATTTGCGCTTCCACTTCCACATTTCTTTGTAGGGATTGATTGGCTTCGGCAAATCGTCTTTTCCGAGTTGTAGCACCATCAAGTGCAAATGCGTCGGTGAGCGGCGTTTGAAGGCGTGAAATCCTGTTCGCCCGACCTCGCCGATTGGCGCACCGCTGACAAGGCAGTCTCCGAGATTCACAAAAACGCTTCTCAAATGCGCGTAGTAGAAGAGCCGTTTTGAAACAGGGTCATAAATCCAAACATACTTTCCGCCGCGCAGTCGGCTGGTATCGCTCCATTCGGTTTTTATCTCGACCACCACGCCGCTTGAAATGCTTAGCACGCGCACGGGCTCTTTGGTGCGGTCATCGAGTTCATCTTGGTTGTCATCTAAAATGAAAATATCGTGTGCGGGGTGCGGGTTGTGTCGTGTTTTGGCGAAGAAGTCGAAGCCGTAGGCACGGTAGCCGCGTCCGTTTTCGCCAACGGCTTGGGGCGTGTAGCCTTCAACGGGAAATCGCCATTCTTTTTGCGTTGAAATGCCCCGATGATTCTGCTCAAAGTAGGCGTGTATCTCGGCGATGATGCTCTTGAACGCCGACATGGCAGAATCTTTCGTGATGGATTCGGCGCGAATCTGTTGCTGAAGCCTGACAAATTCCTCGCACGGCTTACAGTCCGATACTGCGTTTGAATCCAACAAGAGAATTAACAGTGCACAGAGCATTGCAGGTTCAAGAAGCAATCAACCTTTGAACGATGGTTTCGGGTTTAATGCCGTCGGCTTCCGCACTGAAATTGGTGAGAATCCGATGTCGCAACACAGGAAGCGCGACGCTTTGCACATCAGCGATTTCAGGCGTCAGGCGTCCTTGCAATAGGCAACGTACTTTCGCCGCTAAAATGAGATACTGCGAGGCTCTCGGTCCTGCGCCCCAACTGACAAACTGCTTGACGTCAGGATGTTGTGTGCGGTTTGGTCGCGTTTTATCGATGAGGCGAACGGCATAATCGACGACATTATCCGCCACAGGCACTTGACGCACGAGTTTTTGATAGGCTAAAATTTTTTCGGCGTTCATCACCCGTTGTAGTTCGGGCTTGTAGGCGGAAGTGGTGGATTTCACAATCGAGATTTCCTCTTCAAGGGTCGGATAATCAATCCACAAGTTGAACATAAAGCGGTCGAGTTGCGCTTCGGGCAAGGGATAAGTGCCTTCTTGCTCGACGGGGTTTTGCGTGGCTAAAACGAAGAAGGGTTCGGGAAGTTGATAGCGTTTGCCGCCTGATGTTACTTGATGCTCTTGCATGGCTTCAAGCAAGGCGGCTTGGGTTTTCGGCGGCGTGCGGTTGATTTCATCGGCAAGCACGATGTTGGCAAAAATTGCGCCTTGAATAAACTTAAAAAACTTGCGCTTCGTC
>CALGMC010000306.1 GCA_937959145.1 uncultured Chlorobiales bacterium | reverse complement strand
TCTGTATCGCGTAATGATTTCGCGTCCTAAAATCGAGAGCAGAGATTCTTTTTGACGATAAAAGTCGCGCTCTTTTTCTTCAGCCATCACGCGCTTGAGGTCGGCGAGTTGCTTTTGAAGCGCGTCGCTGTAAGTATTTTTTGCAGCGATTTCGCTCAAATCTTGAAGCTCTTTTTCGGCGTCGGATTCGTAGGTGAATTTATCCGTATCAAGAAAGGCTTTGAACTCGGCGAGCAGAGCATCGTCGGCTTGAAAGCTCGTCGGGAGCGAGGGATGCTTGGCGCGATACTGATTGGCGAATTTGAGAAACGCCGACTTGCGATAGAGCGCGGTTTCAAGCGCGGTGTATTCGCGGTCTTCGACTTTGACATCGGGCGTAATGCCGCCGCCGTCATAAACGATTCTGCCTCCTTGGGTTGAGAAGGGCTTATGAATTGTATCGTGTTCAACTGTAAAGACTTTCCGCTTCCCTTCTTTTTTGTTGCGTTGGAAGTAGTCGACCTCTTGAATCAATCTGCCGCTGGGCGTGTAGTATTTCGCCGTTGTGATTTTAAGCGATGTGTTGTAAGGCATGCGCGAAATGGTTTGAACCAAACCTTTTCCGAAGGAGCGCGTGCCAACCACAACGCCCCTGTCCAAATCTTGAATCGCTCCTGCAACAATTTCCGATGCGGACGCACTTCCGCCGTCAATCATCACTGCCAACGGCACGTCGAGCATGAGTGGTGCAACGGGCGAGGTGTAAGAACGAACTTTCGTTGTGTCGCGACCCTTCGTTGTTACAATCGTGCTTCCTTGTGGAACGAATTTTCCTGCAATGCTAACAGCGGCATCGAGCAATCCGCCCGGATTGTCGCGCAAGTCTAAAATCATGCCACGCAGTTTGCGTCCGCTCATCTTTGAAGAATCTTGCAAGGCACGCAAGGCAGAGGTAACTTCTTCCGCCGCATTGATGCTGAATCGCTCCAACTTGATGTAGCCAATGCCGTCGCTCACGAAGCCAGAATACACCACGTTTCTGATGATGATTTCGCGGCGAATCAAAAGAAAATCCAACGGCTTGCGCTCGCCTTCGCGTTCAACTTTCAAGCGCAATTCTGTTTCAGCCTCGCCACGCACCATCGTTCGAATCTCCGAAAGCGTTTTGCCTTTGACATTTTTACCATCGACCTCGATAATGACATCGCCAATGCGCATGCCTGCCTTATCTGCCGCGTAGCCTTCGGTTACACTCATAATCATGACGCGCCCGTCTGCATCAGTGCCAAGCGAAACGCCAATGCCCGCATATTTGCCCGTCGTGATTTGCTCAATATCGTCCGACTCCTCTTCGTCCATGAACACCGTGTAAGGGTCTAAAGTGGAAAGCATGCCATCAATGCCCGCACGCATGAATTGCGCCACGTCGATATTATCGACATAACTCGAGGAAATTTCGCGATACACTTTTCCAAGCAGTTCGATGTTGCGCGTAATCTCGAAGAAGTTTTCATTCTTCACAACAAAGCCGAATCCGCCGAAAACCATCGTCAGCACAAGAAGCGACGGCAAGAGTAACTTTTTCATGTGTTCCATTTGGAAGAAATTGTTGACAGAAGTTTAGAGAATCTACAACAGAGCAACTATGATTGCAACGTCAAGAAATTGATTGACCGCCCGCAAAAATCGCTTTGCCAATCGCACACTCCAAACAGCGAAACGCCTCGCAATACGACTTCCGCAGTTCAATCAGCCCTTGTTCAATCATCGCCGATTTTACTTGATAGGCATCAGTGAAAAGGTCGTTCATGACTGAATTGGAAAGGTCATTCGTTAAGCCTTTTGGATAAGCGGCGTAGAGGTCGAGCACACGGGTTTGTCGCAACGCATCGTTGCGGTTTGTATATTCGCCATAAAGCACGGGCAGAAGCGTGTTCAAGACGATTTCCGCTGCACGTGTTTTTCCAACAAGAGATTTTACAGGCACTTTTGTCTCAACACCAAAACGGTAGTGCTGTTGCCAATAGCCATCGGCATCAGCAAGGAAAAGGCTTTCGAGCAAGGCAAGTTTGCGCTTTGGCGAGAGGCTCATCTCAACAATCTCACACGCTGAATTGAGAAAGCCACGCTCGAGATTTTTGGAAAGAATTTCTGCTAATGCCGCAAGGCGAAGCGTCGGAAAATTTGCAGGGCGAAGCCGAAAGAATACCCACGCGCCTTGGTCAAGTTTCGGAAGCGAGGCAAACTCCGTTGCTTGAAATACCGTGCGTAGTTCGTGGCAATAAGGCTCGTCAAGTTCTTCGGGCAGTAAGCCTGAAAGCGAAAAGAAAATCGCTTCAAGTGTTTTACGGCGTTCCGTGAACGAAAGTCCTGCAAGGCGTTTCAGCCGTTCAAAAGGAACAAGTGAGGCAAGCCGCTCCATCGGCTCGGTGTTTTGGCTGTAGCCCAGTGCGCGACATAGCCCGCGATAAATTTGCTCGTCAGGATTTGTGGAAAGTGAGTTTAAGTGTTGGACTTTTCTTAAAAATCGCTCTTTGGCAAGCGTTTCTATCCATTTGAATTTCAGTGCATCGTCAATCTTTGAAAGAAGTGGCGCACAGTGAAGTGCCGTGCGATGAACAAGTGCCGATTCGTCGCGAATACATTGCGCAATAACTTTATGCAAATCGCCGTTCAAATGCTTTGAGAGTTCCAAAACAGGCGGTGCGTCGGGCAAGTGCACATCGTGCTCGAGAACGACATGCAATATCACACGCTCATATTGCGGATTATCGCTGTGCCGATGCCGTTTCCAATCCGATGTGCGTGTGTGAATCTCCACATCGCCAATGTGTTCCTTGCCGTTCAAGAGAATTTTTGCGTTGTGAAAATCCGCCCCTTCGTTTGTGTTGAGCGTGCCAACCGAAATCACAGCAATCGGCTTTCCATCAACGGTTTGAAGCGACGCAAGATTGAGGTAGAGATTTTTCCAGATGTGGCGAAGATATTTTTCGGGGATATTCATCAGCGTATCAAGCGTGTGAGCATAAAGTTAAGCAAAAGATAAAAGGGCATTGCCGATATACAGTGATATGACAATGCCCAGCACCAACTATCACAAATGTTTAACAACTTCCTTTGCAAATTCTGAGCACTTGACTTCTTTTGCGCCTTCCATCAGGCGAGCGAAGTCGTAGGTTACGGTCTTTTGTCCGATGGCGCCATTCAAGCCTTTGATGATAAGGTCAGCGGCTTCGGTCCAACCCAGATAGCGCAGCATCATCTCACCCGAAAGAATCACCGAGCCGGGATTGACTTTGTCTTGTCCTGCATATTTTGGTGCAGTGCCGTGTGTGGCTTCAAAGACAGCGTAGCCGGTTTCGTAGTTAATGTTTGCGCCGGGCGCAATGCCAATGCCACCGACTTGCGCAGCGAGCGCATCGGAAATGTAATCACCGTTGAGGTTGAGCGTGGCTATCACATCATATTCGGCAGGGCGCGTGAGAATTTGTTGCAAGAACGCATCTGCAATTACGTCTTTAATGACAATGCCATTCGGCAATTTGCACCATGGTCCGCCGTCGAGTTCGACTGCACCAAATTCTTGTTTAGCAAGTTCGTAGCCCCATTCACGAAATCCGCCTTCGGTATATTTCATAATGTTGCCTTTGTGCACGAGCGTCACGGACTTGCGGTTGTTGGCAATCGCATATCGAATGGCGGCGCGAATCAGTCGCTTTGAGCCTTCTTCTGAAACAGGCTTGACACCAATTGCAGAGGTTTCAGGGAAACGAATTTTGTTTACCTTCATTTCCTTCTGCAAGAACTCGATCACCTTTTTGACTTCGGGCGTGCCGGCTTTGTATTCAATGCCTGCGTAGATGTCCTCTGTGTTTTCGCGGAAGATGACCATGTCGACAAGTTCAGGGTGCTTAACAGGCGACGGCACACCCGTGAAATACTGCACGGGACGCACGCACGCATACAAATCCATCATTTGACGAAGCGCAACGTTAATGCTACGGAAGCCACCTCCGACGGGCGTCGTCAGCGGACCTTTAATGCCAATGCGATATTCACGAATAGCTTTGAGTGTGTCATCAGGCAGCCAGATTTCTTGTTCGTAGACTTTGTTGGCTTTTTCGCCCGCATAGACTTCAAACCAGACGATTTCGCGTTTTCCGCCGTAGGCTTTTTTGACTGCGGCATCGAAGACAAGTTGCGAAGCGGGCCAGATGTCGACGCCTGTGCCATCGCCTTCGATGAAGGGAATGATGGGATTGTCAGGCACTTGGAGTTTTCCATCGGACATGGTGATTTTTTCGCCGCGCGTAGGTGGGGTGAGGCGTTCATACTGCGTTGTAGTTACGACTGTTGGCATATTGCGTTCATTTTTT
>CALGMC010000305.1 GCA_937959145.1 uncultured Chlorobiales bacterium | reverse complement strand
AGCCCTTGACCTTCGTCGCGCACCGAAAAAATAATTGTTTTTTCGCGCCTACCAGGCGGCTGATGATGACAAATTTTAACCTCAATTTTTTTTCCTTTCGGGCTATACTTAACGGCATTGCTGATGAGATTATCAAAAATTTCGCGAATGCAGTCTGCATCGACATGAGCGAAAAGGTCGGAGTCGCCTGAAAATAAAATTTTTTGCTCCTTTCGCTCGGCTTGCGAGAAATTTTCGCGCACAGCGGAAAGCGCAATCGGATAAAGGTCGGTAATTGAGCGTGCGAGTTGAAGTTTCCCCGAATCAATCTGAGAACTTTGAAGAATCTGCGCAATCAGTTTGAACATGCGCGTCGAGCTGTCGTGAATCAGGTTCAACATGCCTTCAGCTTCGGTGAGTTGGCTTAAACTGTCGCCGTTTTTAACCGATGTGAGAATCGTCTGAACAAAGTCGGCGATGGTAACAATGGTGGAAAGCGGGTTGCGCAAGTCGTGAGCGGCAATCGAGAGCAAGTGCGATTTGAATCGGTTGGCTTCTTCGGCGTTCTTTTTATGCTGTTCCATTTCCAAAAGTACAGCAGAAAGTGCCTCGTTGGCTTGTTTCAAATCTTCGGCTTGCTTTTGGAAGAGATTGGATTCGCGCCGCGTTTGCTCGAGCTGATGCACAACTTGCAAACTGCGCAATCGCTTGTCGGATTCCGTATTGAAGACCGATTCGCGCAAGCGGTAAAATTCTTCGTGATGTTTGAGGGCGGTTTCAAACTCTCTGCGTCGCTTGTAGATTTCGGAAAGGGCTTTGTGGCACTTGTAGACAAGTTCGCGGGCGTCAATTTTTTCGGCGGTGCTCAGTGCGGTTTTGAGAAGCAGGATTGAATCTTGATAGTCGGAAGAAGTTGCCTCGTTTGAAGAAAGCGTTAAAATGCCTTGATGATAGAGCGCGTCGGCTTCGGAGTAGCGGTCGCCGATTCGGTGCGCGAGAAACGCCGCATCTTGAAAGCAAATTTTCGCCTCCCCATAGTTGCGCGTGCGCTCGTAGAGAACGCCCATCGCTAACAAGGCATTGATTTCGCCAGCAGGATAAGCGATGTTGCGAAAAAGCGAAAGCGCGTCGGTTTGAAACGCCAAGGCAGTTTGCGAGTCGCCAAGTTTATCGTAAATGCTTCCGATGTTGGAGAGCGAACTCGCTTCACCGTAGCGGTCGCCAATGTTCTGAAACAGCGATAAACTTTTCTGATAGATGTCTAGCGCGCTCACATAGTCGCCGAGATGGAAATACACGTCGCCGATATTGCCCTCTGCAATGGCTTCGCTTCGTGCGTCGCCGAGTTCTTGGGATAAAATCAAACTGCGATGAAAGTATTCCATCGCGCTCGAGTAATCGGCGATGATGAAATAGACAGTTCCGATGTTGCTGTTAGTGCGAGCCAGCCCTTGCTTGTCGTTGATTTGGCGTTGAATGTCGAGACATCGTTGATGATAGTCGAGCGAGGCGCGATAGTCGGAAAGATTTTGATAGACAAGCCCGATGTTGCCGAGCGCATCGGCTTCAAGTTTATGATTTTCGGTTTGGCGGGCACGCTCAATGCAAGCATTGAAGGCATCTAAGGCTTCGTCGTAATCGCCCAATCGCCACGCACTATTGCCCAGAATGAGGTAGGCATGTGCTTCGCCGTCAATGTCGTCGGTTTTATTAAGTTCGGCAAGTGCTTCTTTGATGATGCGATGCGCGAGGTCATAATCGGCTAAGCGATAGACGCACCACGCTTTTGTTCGCAGGCAGGTTGCAAGCGCGGTTTGTGCGTTGAATTGGTCAGCTTGCGGCAGAGCAGAACTTTCAGCGAGCAAATTTCGCAGAGATTCTGCCGTTTCATCGCTCAACGTGATGGCGCGGACGGAATCGACGAGGCGCAATTCCCAAGCAAGCAGGCTTGCCGCGCAGGCTTTATCAAGTTCCGTCGGTGCTTGGTTTAAATCTCGCTCCAAGCGGGCTATCGTTTCATTCATAAATCGGTTCTTCTGTTGAAACGGGCGAGAGGCTTACATACCAAGTTTGGGCTTCAGAAGCATTCTGTTAAAATAGAAAAAATATGATGCTTTTCAACTTGCCTTCGCGAATCGATAAAAGAACGGATAAGAAAACTATGGGGAGAGCAACGAGAGAAACTCTGCTTCGCTTAAAATTCTCACGCCGAGTTTTTGGGCTTTTTCAAGTTTAGAGCCTGCCTCGCTACCCGCAACGACGTAATCCGTTTTTTTGCTGACGCTTCCCGACACTTTGCCGCCGCGCTTCAAAACCTCCTCCGATGCTTTTTCGCGCGTAAGCGATTCAAGCGTGCCTGTGAACACCACCGACTTTCCTGAAAAGTGGGCATTTTCAATCGTTTCGGATTTATCGCCTTTCATATTGACGCCTGCGCGTTTGAGTTTCTCAATCAAGAGAAGCGTTGACGGCTTGCGGAAGTAGTCGTGAACGCTTTTGGCAATGGTTGCGCCGACTTCTTCGGTTTGCTCCAACGCTTCGAGCGAGGCGGAAGAAATGTCGTCGATGGACGTAAATTTCCGCGCCAAAATCCGCGCAGTCGCAAGCCCAACATGTCGAATCCCTAATCCAAACAAGAGCCGTTCAAGCGGGCGCGACTTGCTCGATTCTATCGCATCTAAAAGGTTTTGTGCCGATTTTTCGCCGAAGCGTTCAAGAGATATAAGACGTTGTTTTTCAAGCGAATAAATATCGCCAACATCGCCGATAAGACCTTCCTTCAAAAGTTGCTCAACAATTGCTTCACCCAAATTCTCAATGTCCATCGCATTGCGCGAGGCGTAGTGCAGAATGCGTCCTTGAATTTGTGCAGGGCAGTGGTCTTCATTTGGGCAATAAAGATTAACCTCGCCTTCGGGCTTAATGAGCGGCGTTTGGCACGAAGGGCAATGCGTCGGCGGAAGAATCGGCTTTGCATCAATCGAACGTTTTTCAATGACGGCGCGAACAACTTTTGGAATTACATCGCCCGACTTTTCAAGCACAACCTTATCGCCAATGCGCAAATCTAATCGAGCGATTTCATCAAAGTTGTGAAGCGTTGAGCGCGAAATGGTTGAGCCTGCCAGAAAAACAGGTTCAAGTTCGGCGACGGGGGTTACTGTGCCGACACGTCCGACTTGGTAGGTTACATCGCGCAAGGTGGTTTCCGCTTGGCGCGCCGAAAATTTGTAAGCAATCGCCCAACGCGGAGCCTTTGTGGTTGCGCCGAGCAAATTTTGTTGACGAATGGAATTGAGTTTAATCACTGCGCCGTCGATATCGAAGGGCAAACGGTCGCGCTTTTCTTCCCATTCGTTTAGAAAAGAGTCAATCTCTTCAAGCCTTGTGGCAAGCGTGCGATGCGGGCTGACATTGAACCCGAGCAATTCGAGAAGGTGCAGTCGCTCCCAATGTGAAACCGTGTCTGAAAGCAGGTCGCTCGAGAGAAAGTAAGCGGTGAAGGTGAGTTTGCGTTTTGCAACTTCGCGTGAGTCTTGTTGTTTGAGCGTGCCAGCGGTTGCGTTACGCGGATTGGCGAATTGTTTTTCGCTTTGGGCGTTGAGGGCTTCAAAATCCTCTTTCAACATAAAGACTTCGCCGCGCACTTCGATTTCGCCCTTCTGCAAGGCTTGGGCGCGCTCATCGGAAGAGGATTTAAGACGAAGCGGAATGGTAGGAATGGTTTTGAGATTGGGCGTAATGTCGTCGCCCGTTGTGCCGTCGCCGCGCGTCGCGCCTTGAACAAACAAGCCATCGCGATAGAGCAGGCTGACAGCAACGCCATCAAATTTGAGTTCGCATGCAAATTCCGATTCGCCCAATCCTTCGGCTTGCAATTCCTTTTGAACGCGCTTGACGAACTCGCGCAACTCTTCGGGCGAGTAAGTATTCGAGAGCGACATCATGCGCTCTTTGTGAACAACCGTCGGAAAAATCTTCGTAACTGTGCCGCCAACGCGCTGACTTGGGGAATCAGGCGTAACAAGGTCGGGAAACTGCGATTCAAGTTCAATCAATCGCTCCAACAACTTATCAAACTCGTAGTCGGAAATGCTTGGCTGTGCAAGCACATAGTAGTTGTAGTTATGCGTTTCAATCTGCTCGCGCAACGCTTTGAGTTCGGCTTCGGCTTGTGATTTGGTCATGGTGCGTTATTTTTGAGGTGTAAAATAAGCCCGCAAGAACTTTTCAGTGGAAAGGCAAAAATGAAAAAAGATTGACAATTCGATAACAAAAATTTGACACTTGCCGAATCGCCCTTGCGTTTATGTAGTATAATTTCGCACACAAAAATTTTGCCTGAAAAAATTTCGCCTGATTTTGTTCATTTCTGTTATGAAGCATAACTCGATGATTATTGCACTTGTCTTTTCGTTTTTACTTTCAGACCCCGCCGTTTCACAAGGGCGTTTGTTCGGTCGTGTGGTTGATGAAGGCGGCAAGCCTGTGCCAGCGGCGACGGTGTTTGTGAGTAGCGGCTCAATCAATCGCGCCGCGCTTACCAATGCACAAGGATACTATGTCTTTTTGGGAATTTCAGAAGGAAAGTATTCGCTCAAAGTGTTCAAGACGGGATTTCCAAAAACTATTCGCGAAGGTATTGCGATTGCCTCTAACTCAACGGCGCGCCACGATTTCAAACTCGGCGAAGCTTCGGGCGGAGTGCAGGCGGCTTCGGTGGTGCGTGAGCGCAAGAAAGAAGTAACCAAAACTGCCAAGCCAAAATCGGAAAAGCCGACGGAAACCATCGTCGTGAAAAACGAAGTCGGCGAAGCCGAAGAATTAGATGAAACCGAAATTGAAGAGATTAAAAAGGCGGAAGAAGCGGCAAAGGAAGAGGAACAAGCCTTGACGACCGCCGCTGAAAAAGAAGTCGCCATTGAGGGGGGAATCACCGCAATTCAAAAAGCAGTTAAATATCCTGAAACGGCGGTCAACTTGAAAATTGAAGGCAAGGTTGTGGTTCGGGTCTTCGTCGGGCGCGACGGCTCGCCGCTCCGAATGGACGTCATGAAATCGGCGCACGAACTGCTCGACGAAGAAGCCCTGCGCGTCTTGAGCGAAAATGCCAAATTCACACCCGCCGTCGTTAACGGACAAAATGCAATCGGTGTCATTACCGTCCCGATTACATTCAAAATCGGAAAAGTCGTTTGGTAAGGCTGATTCAGACAAAGCATATTTTTTTGATAGAAGGCATTGCTCGCGCAGTGCCTTTTTGGTTCGAGATGGATTGCAAGGTAAGTTTGTTCAACTCAATTTGTCCGAATCATCGTTTTAATATCGCACATCAATTCAGTTCAAATGAAATCGCCGAAACCATCGAAGTTGTATCAAGAACTTTCATCGTTGCTTACCGAGCAGGTCAATCCAAACACGCGGCACATCGACGAATGCTCGCCGCTTGAAATTGCGCGTCTCATCAACGAAGAGGATAAAAAAGTTGCTATCGCGGTCGAGAAGGAATTAGAACAAATTGCCAAAGCCATTGAGATTGTTGCCAATGCGTTCAAGTCAGGCGGGCGGCTGATTTACATTGGCGCAGGCACGAGCGGACGATTGGGCATATTGGACGCCTCGGAATGTCCGCCGACATTTGGCGTAAAACCCTCGCAAGTGCAGGGCATTATTGCAGGTGGAAAAAAAGCTGTCTTCAAAAGCGTTGAAGGCGCAGAGGACGATGCAGACGCGGCAAGTCGAGACTTGAAAAAAATTAAATTAGACAAGCGCGATGTGCTATGCGGAATCAGTGCCTCTAAGCGCACGCCATTTGTGGTCAGCGGGCTACGATATGCGCGGCAAGTCGGCGCGAAAACGATTTTTCTTACTTCAAATCCAACCGTGAAAGAAAAAGCAACGGTTGTAATTCGAACGCTTGTCGGCGCGGAAGTCATTATGGGCTCAACGCGCATGAAGGCAGGAACATCGCACAAACTCGTGCTCAACATGATTTCCACCGGCGCAATGATTTTATGCGGAAAAACTTACGGCAACTTGATGATTGACCTCCAACAAACCAATCAAAAACTCATCGAGCGCACTAAACGCATTTTTACCTTAGCGACGGGCGACGACTACAAAACCGCCGAAACCTTCCTTAAAAATGCCGACGGCAGTCTGAAAACCGCAATCGTAATGCGGCTCGCGGACGTCTCAAAAAGAGAAGCCGAAGCACGGTTGAGGAAGTCGGACGGGTTCGTCAAACGTGCGATTGCAAATTGAATATAAAAAGTGAAGAAATCCAGAACCAATTTTCGTCGCTTGGCATCGTGGAGACTTGCGCCCAGGCTTTTTCCAAATCTAAAACGAAGTCGAATCCGTCGATTCATACCCGCCTTACGCGTTGAGTTTTTGTTTTAGCCATACGACGGGCAGCATATCCTGACGGTAGATTTGCTCGTTTAAGAACGCTTCGAATTCATGGTTGAGCTTATCTACCTGAACTCTTTTTTTTGGCAGATGCTCTAACCCCTGCGAGAGGTGAATAAACTTGCGGTAAAACTCAACTAATCGCTTCTCATGTTGAACAAAGGCTTCTGATGCATGCCGCCGACAGCGTTTGAGGATATTCTCAGTGATGCGCTGTGCCTCTAAATACTTCTTCTTCTCGAAGCAGATAGCGACTTCTGCATAGCGAAAATAACTTTGCAGTGTTTCTGGATAGCGGGAAAGCGACTTTGGCAGAAGTGCTTCAGCCTGCTCGATTTCGCCCAAAAACAGATGGCAATAGCATCGCATGGCTTCGGCGCGCTGGTGCAACATATCGCTTTTGGAAAAGTGCTCCCACTTGGATTGAAAGAGATGAGACGCAGTTTTATAGTCGCCAAGTTTCATCAGCACGCTGGCATAGTTGAACGCCATTGAAGCACTAAACTCTAATCGATGTGTTTCCGAAAATTCAAGGGCTTTTTGGTAATAGAACTTTGCATTTTCATAATCTTTATTGAGCATATAAGCCAATCCCATATTTGCTAAGGCGACTTGTTGCTCTATGCAAACCCTTTGTGAGAGACTCGGCAAACCCATAATAATGTCCAACGCTTTTTTTGCCATCTCGAGATTGGCATCTTGGGTTTTTTCAAAGGCTTTGGCTTTGCATTCGTAGTATTCGGCAAGCGGCGGACGGCTATCAGAGAAGTCCACGCTTTGCAATGTGTGCCACTGCTCGGCTTTCTCGTAGGCTTCAAGGTAGTGAGCGGCTGTTACATAGAACGTCCCTAGATAAGAGTAACCGACGCTATACTGTGATTTCAAGTGCCTATCAGCTTCTTTCACCGCCGCAAGTATTTCTTTTAAGGCTTCGGGCTTGTGAGTTCTGGACTCCCAAAGTTCGCGCAAGTGCAGTAGCGCGATGGCTATCAGGTTTTCATAATCGCATGTGGCAAGTGCGTCGGCGTGCGCTTTGCGGTAGTCTGCCTCGAATTCTGTCCATAAACCACGTTCTAAAAGTGCTTCTAAGAGAAAGCGTTGTTCGAGAAGCGGATTTTTAATCAAAGCGTTGGCGCACTGTTGTTCAGCAAGAAAGCGTTTAATGCGCTCACCGAGTTTGCGGCAGTCGTTTCGGAAACGCACATCTTGCTCTTTGGAGTAGGGTGTATCGTAAAGTTTTTTGAAGACAATGCGCTTGGCTCTTGCAAGCCCAACTTGATTAGATTCAAGTTCCTCGAGTATGTCGTAAAGGTTTTGCATCGAGGTAGGTGCCGCTTGCAGCGTCGCTTTGAACGCTTCGCGCTCTTTTGGGGAAAGGGTTTTGAACAGTTTCTCGACTCTCAATGCTGACATAACGCCGATAAGGTTTGACACATTTTTTGAAAATGTCCGCGTTTTTTCTCTCCAACGCCTCTAACTTGAATTTAAGGCGTGCATTCGCTTTTGTTAAAATGCGCGTCTTTCGTTCAAACTTAAACTCGTCAAAAATGACAAGACACACTCGTTTCTCTGCGCTCTTTCTTGCTGTTGCTGCAATATACATTTCAACGCTGTTTTGGGGCTGTTCCAATCCCGCTGAACCGAGCGATACTTCGGGCGGCGCATCGGGTAGCTGGTCGCTGGGCGGTGCTGTAACAGGCTCGGTGCAAAATTTATGGGTTGATGGGAGCACGCTTTATTGCTGCACGTCCTCTGGAGTTTTTCGCTCAACCGATACGGCGCGCACTTGGACGCAGGTGGTTTCAAGCTCACAACTAAGTGTTGCAGGTGGTTTTGATGGGGGGGGCGTCGCTCGCGGTTCAACCCTTTACCTCGGCACAAGCGACTTTGCATTTTTCAGTTCTAACTCGGGAACATCGTGGCGACAAATTCGCAGTGGGTTAGGCAGCACGAATTACATCTGCGAAGGGATTTATCTGACAGGCAACCGCGTGTTTTATGGCTCTAATGTCGGGGTAGGATTCCGCCTCAACTTTGGCGATACGACTTGG
>CALGMC010000304.1 GCA_937959145.1 uncultured Chlorobiales bacterium | reverse complement strand
GGGCGAGGTGTGCGTGCGTAGGACAATGTCTTCGCCGTCGCCTTTGCGAATGAAGAATGTGTCTTGCATATCGCGGGCGGGGTGGTCGTCAGGAAAATTGAGTTTTGTGAAGTTGTAATCGTCGAGCTCGATTTCAGGTCCAGTGGCTTCGCTGAAGCCCATTCCAAAGAAAATGCGCTTCATGTCGCCCAAGACTTTCTGAACGGGATGTTCAGAGCCCAGAAATGGCTTTCGTCCTGGAAGCGTGAGGTCAATTGTTGGGGCATCGTCGTTCCGTTCTGCGAATTGGCTTTTGGCTTGCTCAAACTTTGTCTCAGCAAGTTGTTTGAGTTCATTGAGCAATTTTCCGACGAGCGGCTTTTCTTCACGCGAAACAGATTTGAGTTGCTCGAAGAGTTCGGCGACGCTTCCCTTACGCACAAGGTATTTGAGCCGATAGGCTTCGAGCGATGGCGCATCAGAAATCTGGACGGATTCAATTTCTGCTCTGAGTTGAGCGATGGACTCTTGTATCATTGTTCTCTGTAACGAAATCAGGCGAAGCCTTCTACCACCTGCTTCGCCTACGGATTGACTTTATCGAGCAGTATTTCGTGCGCAATCTCGATTGCGGTTTAAGCGAGTGCCGCTTTGACAACGGCAGTAAAGGCTTCGGGATTTTTCACGGCGAGTTCGGCGAGCGACTTGCGGTTGATGTCAATGTTTTTCGTTTCCATTGCCGCAATGAGCTTCGAGTAGGTTGTGCCGTTGAGCCGAGCGGCGGCGTTGATGCGGGTAATCCACAAGGCGCGAAAATTGCGCTTCTTGACGCGACGGTCGCGATATTCATATTGACCGGCTTTGTCGACGGCGTGCTTGGCAATCGTGATGACATTTCCTCTTGCACCCCAAAATCCTTTGGCTTTCTTCAAAACTTTTTTGCGGCGTGCGCGCGAGGCAACTGCATTTTTAGCGCGTGGCATAATCGTGTCTCCTAAAAATTTTTAATGGTTGAGTGTGTCGTTGATTTGAATTAGGCAAGCAACATTTGCTTAATCGTGGCTTCGTGCGTCGGCGCGACGAGCGTATCATGTTGCAAATTGCGCTTGCGCTTCGCGCTCTTGTGTCCGAGGTTGTGTCTCATTCCGCTTTTTTTGCGCTTGACTTTTCCCGACGCAGTTACTTTGAAGCGTTTTTTAGCGGCACTGACAGATTTCATCTTTGGCATAGTCGTTATCCTTTAAGTTGAATTGATAAAATTTGATTGTGATTGTTTTCGTTTTTATGCGGTCGCATTGCGTTTATCACTTGCTTCTTGCTGTTTTTTCTTGCGTTC
Organism: uncultured Chlorobiales bacterium; assembly: GCA_937959145.1. Lineage (GTDB taxonomy): Bacteria > Bacteroidota > Chlorobiia > Chlorobiales > Thermochlorobacteraceae > JANWWM01. The sequence goes on along the minus strand of CALGMC010000304.1, from coordinate 4,093 downwards.
TTCGGCTTCAGCTTTCAGAGCAACTTCTTGTTGTGCGCGCTCTTGGGCTTCTTTTTTCTCGAGTGCCTCGATTTTGGCTTTATCAGGCACATAAAAAACATATAGATTTTTGCCTTCCATTTTCGGCGGGGCTTCTTCTTTGCCGACTGTTGCGAGACGCTCCGTCAAGCGTTTCAAGAGTTCGTAGCCTTTTTCTTTGTAGACGATAGCGCGTCCGAGAAATACAACGGTTGCACGAACTTTATCGCCCTTGCGTAAAAATTCTTCGGCGTGATTGGCTTTGAAATCGAAGTCGTGCTTGTCGGTATTCGGGTGAAAGCGAATTTCTTTGAGCGAGGAAGTTTTCGTTTTCTTCTTTGCCTCTTTTTCCTTTTTCTCGATTTCGTAAAGGAACTTGCCGTAGTCGGCGATTTTGCAGACAGGTGGTTGTGCGTTAGGCTGAATTTCAATCAAGTCGAGTCCGAACTTTCGGGCTTCGCGTAAGGCGTCGCCTGTTTTCATCACTTGTTGGTCGCCTTCGGGAAAAATGACGCGCACTTCAGGGATTCGAATTTCGTCGTTCGTGCGATGTGCTTTGGCGTTGCGGTTCTTATCGCGAGTGTCTCTAAAATCTCTCATACTTTTACGGGTATTGCTTCTTTAATTGTGTTTTGTGTTTGGTTTGGCTGAACTTTTCTTCACGGCAATTTTGTTCCCTCGTAGATGTCAGCCAGCGAGAGTTCAACGCCGATGGATTGCAATTCCAACTTTGCGGCTTTTTCTTCCAAGATGACATAGTCCCACTCGCGCTTTGTTTTGCGGCGAAAGACTTCTACTCGCGCTTTTTCCGTTGAGACAATCACGTAATCCTCGAGCGACGCAAGTGTTTGGTATTCCTGAAACTTCTCACCTTTGTCCACATTCATCGTAGATTTTGACGAGACTTCAAACAAACACACCACATCGTTTAGAACATCGCTTTCAACATCTAAATTCTCTGTTGGCACAACCGAGACATCGGCATATCGATAATTTCCAACTCTGTCAATATCGATTTTCACACCGCTTGGTAAGGCGCGATAAGGCTTACCTTTGAGAGCCACGTTGAGCATAACAATCAAATTTCCAACGATAATTTCGTGAATAATTTTTGGCATATCGCGCTTGACCAACTCACCATTAACAAATTCGTATCGCTGTTCGGAACTGCGCTCAAACTCTAAATAGGCTTCTCGCGTCATCTTCTTTGCTAAAACTTGCATTACCGCTTTCTCCTCACATGTTTGTTCGCTCATAAATCTCGGCTAATGTCATCTCAACTCCTATCCCACGAAGTTGCAATTTGTCAGATTTGTTTTGCAAAACTTGATATGTCCATTCCGTCCGATTGTCTCGATGATAAACTTCCACCTGCACTTTTTCAGTCGAGACCAATACATATTCTTCAAGCGACGGAAGGGTTTGATACTCCGCAAACTTTTCACCCCTGTCTACATTTGCCGTCGACTCGGATAAAATTTCAAATAGAACCGTTGCATCGTTGGTAATATCTTCCCCAACAAACGATGCTTCACCACGAATGACGGAGACATCAGCAAAGCGATAATTGCCAAACGCATCTATCGCAATTTTCAAATTGCTGGCATATACATTCCACTCCGTTCCACGAAGTTTTGGGAATAAAATCGCGGTTATGGTTGCGACCAACAGCTCATGAAGTCGCTTTGCCACTTCTACCTCCACGAGTTTGCCATTAACAAATTCATATCGCTGTTCGGAACTGCGCTCAAACTCTAAGTAGGCTTCTCGCGTCATTTCCTTTGCCAATACCTGCGTCATTATCACCTCACTTTTTCAATGCGATTTCTTCTTTCAACATCGTGATGGTTTCAGTGATTGATTTCACGCCCTTGTCGCCTTCTTTATGCTTGCGCACGGCGACGCTTTTTGCCTCGCGTTCTTTTTCGCCAACGACAAGCATATACGGAATTTTCTTCAACTCCGCGTCGCGGATTTTCTTGCCGATTTTCTCGTTGCGCTCGTCAAGTTCTGCACGAATTTTTTCGCCTTTTAATTTCTCGACCACTTCCGCCGCATAGTCATTAACAGCATCGACAATCGGCAACACTGCAACCTGCACAGGCGAAAGCCACAGCGGAAAATCACCTGCAAAGTTTTCAATGAGCACGCCGATGAATCGCTCCATTGAGCCAAACGGCGCACGATGAATAATCACAGGGCGATGCTCTTTGTTATCGCTACCTGTGTAAGTAAGATTAAATCGCTCCGACATCACATAATCGACTTGCACCGTGCCAAGTTGCCATTTTCGCCCAATCGCATCTTTGACGATGAAATCGATTTTCGGTCCGTAAAAACTTGCTTCGCCAATGCCGATAAAGTAATTGAGATTCATTTTTTCAGCGGCGGCGCGAACATCGTTTTCGGCTTTTTCCCAAAGTTCATCGGTGCCACCGTATTTGGCTTTGTTCGCTTTATCGCGGAACGAGAGTCGCGTTTGCACATCTTTGAAGCCAAGCGTCGAGAAAACAAGTTGCGTCAGTTCAATGACATTGCAGAGTTCTTCTTGCAGTTGGTCTTGCCTGCAATAAATGTGCGAATCGTCTTGCGTGAATCCGCGTGCGCGCGTCAATCCGTTGAGTTCGCCTGATTGCTCATAGCGATAGACCGTGCCAAACTCCGCTAAGCGAATAGGCAAATCGCGATAACTGCGCGGCTTCGCATCATAAATTTGATGATGGTGCGGGCAGTTCATCGGCTTCAAAAGGTATTGCTCTTCTTTGCCCGTCTCGTCGGTGAAGGTAACTGGCGGGAACTGCGAATCTTTGTAATACGGATAATGCCCTGACGTTTTGTAAAGTTCAATGCTACCGATGTGTGGCGTATAAACGGCTTGGTAGCCGCGCTTGAACTGTTCATCTTTCAAAAAGTTCTCGAGTTCTTGCCTTAGCGTTGCGCCTTTGGGAAGCCAAATCGGTAAGCCACTTCCGACTTTCGGCGAAATCAGGAAGAGTTCTAACTCTTGTCCGATTTTTCGGTGGTCGCGTTTGCGGGCTTCTTCGAGTTGCGCGAAGTGTTGTTTGAGCAATTTTTCAGATGGAAACGAAATGCCGTAAATGCGTTGCATTTGTTCGCGACTCGAATCGCCTCGCCAATACGACGCCGAAATGTTGGTCAAACGAACCGCTTTCAGTTTTGAGGTTCGCGGCAAGTGCGGACCTGTGCAGAGGTCTGTGAACTCGCCTTGATGATAAATGGAAACCACAGGCTCGCTAATGCCTTGCAGAATCTCGACTTTATAGGGGTCGAGGCGTTTGGTTTTGAAGTATTCAACGGCTTCGTCGTGGCTTAATTCTTCGCGCGTGATCGGCAAATCGCGTTTGGCAATTTCCATCATTCGCGCTTCGATTTTGCGCAAATCTTCTTCGGTGAATCGGTGTTCCGACGAGATGTCGTAATAAAATCCGTTTTCGGTTGCGGGACCCGCGCCGAACTTTGTTCCGGGAAAAAGTTCTTCAATGGCTTGTGCCATCAAGTGGCTTGAACTGTGCCAATAAAGGTCGCGCCCTTCGTCGGAATCGAAGGTGATAATTTCAATCGTTGCGTCTTCTTCAATCGGCAGATTGAGGTCGCGAAGTTTGCCGTTGAGTTTAATGCCCAACGCGGCTTCGAAGAGTTTATTCCCGATGGATTTTGCCACGTCGTTTCCTGTCGTGCCCTTTGGATATTGGCGAATAGACCCGTCGGGCAGAGTGAGTGCAATCTGCTCCGTCAAGAGTTGTGTATCGGACATAGTCTGTCGTTCCTTTCTAAACCGTGCCTATGCTGGCAATCAGTTTCCAAATCGTTAATTGAAGATGATGATAATCGTGATTGACCTTGCGTCAATCTTTGTGCGAATGAAACCAGTTGAATTAGCGGCGGAACTCCGCCGTAATTTTGAAGGCGTGAATCGTTTTCAAATCGCGTGTCATCATTTCAATCCTAAAAAAAATCGTCCGATTTGGTGGCTACTTTTGGTTAGTTCATCAATCATCAGGAGAGCCTAACCCCGCGCTTTTACTTTTGAAAAGCTATGATTGGTGAAGATGCC
>CALGMC010000303.1 GCA_937959145.1 uncultured Chlorobiales bacterium | reverse complement strand
TCGCTCTCGCCGTTTGATATTGCGCTCGTTCAAGGCGCGCCACAAGAGCGACGGCGATTTTTAGATTCCTCGATTTCACAAACAAACAAGGCGTATTTGGAAGATTTGCTCGCCTATCGCCGCCTGCTCAATCAACGAAATAAACTGCTTAGCGACATGAAATTCGCAAGAGACGCCACGCAACACGAATTGCTTGCGGTCTGGACCGAAAGTTTCGCCTCGCTTGTCGCTTCCATCATGTTCCGACGACTGAAATTTGTCCATGAATTTTCCGAAGTACTCAAAAAAGCCTATCGGCTCTTTCACTCGTTTGACGAAACGCCAACCCTGCAATACGATAGCGATGTGAAATTGGGAGAACAAGCAACAAGAGAAGAAATTTTATCGGAAGTGCGCCTGAAATTAGCACGCCTTCAAGACGAGGAAATAAGGCGCGGCATTACACTGCTCGGCACACATCGCGACGATTTGAGTTTTTACATCAACGATATTTCCGTCAAGAAATTTGCTTCACAAGGTCAGCAAAAGACCTTTGTCATCTGCTTGAAACTTGCACAACATTTTTATATTCAAAGCATCTTAAACGAAAAGCCGATTTTTCTTTTGGACGATGTCTTCAGCGAGCTCGACCGAAGCCGCGCCGATGACCTCATCGAACTGCTCAAACCCATGGGGCAATCGGTTATCACCACCACCGAGAAAAAACAATTTGACGGAATCACACAAATTTTAATTGAAAACGATGGCTTATACACGACCGCCTGATAAATTAAATAGCATCATGGACGCGCTTTACAAAGAGCTCCACTTCGACCGCGTCTCGGAAGAATATCTCATCATCAAAATGTGGAAAGAAGTTGCGGGTGCTTACATTGCCAAAGCCTCGCAAGTTGAGAAAATCTATCAAGGCGTGCTCTATGTGAAAGTCAAAAATGCCGCATGGCGCAACGAATTGATGTTCAAAAAAGAGAATATCATTGAGAAGATGAATCAACAACTGGGCAAAGACGCCGTCAAAGACATCATCTTTAAGTGAAATCGTTAAGTGAAATGGCTATGGAACAAGTTGCAGAAAAACGATACACCGAAGAAGAATACTTCGCGCTAGAACTGGCTGAAAGAGACATCAAGCACGAATTTTTTGGAGGAGAAATCATTGCAATACCAGGCGCAGAAATGGCGCACAATTCAATTTGTGCCAACATCATCGGCGAGTTGAGAAACGAAGTTATCAAAAAGAACAAAAAGTGCCGTGTGCTCACGAGCGACCAGCGCGTCAAGGGATACGACAAAGAACAAGGTGAATCGGCATACTTTTATCCCGACGTCGTGCTTGTCTGCGGCACGCCAGAACTTACAGCAGAAACCACACCGAAAACCTTGCTCAATCCGACAATTCTTGTTGAAGTCTTGTCGAAATCCAACACAAGTCGAGAAGTGATGACCAAACTGAAATTTTACGCGGCGATTGACTCCTTAACCGATGTGTTGCTTGTAGATTCAGAGTCGATTCTGGTAACGCACTTTGCGCGAGCCAAAGAAGGCGATTGGCTGACACGCGCTTACGCAAAGAGAAGCGAGAGCGTGCGCATACCAACTCACGACCTTGAATTAAGGCTCGGGGAAATTTATCGTGATGTGGAACTGTCATTTCCCCCGCTCAAAAATTCTCAATAGGTCGTGTTCAAACGCCGTCTGAATTGTATATTCCCGATTCAGTTTTCCGCTACAATTTTTGCCACAATTTTTCTCGTTATCAAATGGAATTGACCGACACAAAAGAAACGAAACAAGCCTCAGTTGCCGTCGATTATGGCGCAGAAAACATTCAAGTGCTCAGCGGCATTGAGCACGTGCGCAAGCGTCCTGCAATGTATATCGGCGATGTTGGGATTCGCGGGCTACATCACCTTGTCTATGAAATTGTCGATAACTCCGTCGACGAAGCCTTGGCGGGATACAACGATTACATTTATGTGTCAATCAATGCTGATGGTTCAATCACGGTGCAAGATAGGGGGCGCGGGATTCCGGTTGGCATTAAAAAGGACACGGGGAAATCGGCGTTGGAGCTTGTCATGACCGTCATTGGTGCAGGTGGAAAGTTTGACAAAAATTCATACAAAGTTTCGGGTGGATTGCACGGCGTTGGTGCAAGCGTGGTGAATGCGCTCTCGGAATGGTGCGAAGTGGAAGTGCAACGCGAAGGCAAAATTTACTTCCAACGCTACGAGCGCGGCGTTCCAACGGCTGATGTGAAAGAAATCGGCAAGTCTAAGCAATCGGGCACACGAACCACCTTCATGCCTGACCCGCTCATCTTCAAAAATCGCGACTTCCGATTCGAAACGCTCGCCGACCGTATGCGCGAACTGGCTTACCTCAACCGAAATCTCACCATCATCATCGAAGATAAACGCAATGGACAACGCGAAGAATTTCACTTCAAAGGCGGCATTGCAGAATTTGTCAGCGACCTCGATAAAAAAGCCAACCGACTTGCCATCACAAAAAAACTTGTCTATATCGAGGGCGAAAAAGATAATACTGTTGTGGAAATTGCGTTCCAATACAACAACTCGTATCAAGACAATGTGTTCAGTTATGTCAATAACATCAACACGCACGAAGGCGGAACGCACCTAACAGGCTTTCGCAAAGCCCTGACACGCACCTTCAATAACTACGCCACGAAAAACGACCTACTCAAATCGGCAAAAAACCTGCAACTCACTGGCGACGACTATCGCGAAGGCTTAACCGCCGTCGTTTCCGTTAAAGTGCCAGAGCCGCAGTTTGAAGGACAAACCAAAACGAAACTCGGCAACAGCGAAACGCAGACGATTGTCGAGACGATGGTCAACGAAAAACTCTCGGAATTTATTGAGCAAAATCCGGGCGTAGCGAAAATCATCATTGAAAAGGCAATCGGCGCGGCACAAGCACGCGAAGCCGCACGCAAAGCCAAAGAACTCACACGCCGTAAATCGGCTCTCGACTCCTTCTCACTGCCGGGAAAACTGGCGGACTGCTCCATTTCCGACCCTGAACTGTGCGAACTTTACATCGTCGAGGGCGATAGTGCCGGCGGCTCTGCTAAACAAGGTCGCGACCGACGCTTCCAAGCCATTCTGCCGCTCAAAGGTAAAATCCTGAATGTCGAGAAGGCGCGCCTCAACAAAATGCTCGAGAACGAAGAAATTCGCACCATTATCACCGCGCTTGGCACGGGCATTGGCGAAGGCGATTTCGATACCGAAAAACTTCGCTACGGAAAAATTATCCTCATGACCGACGCCGATGTCGACGGCTCGCACATTCGCACCCTCTTGCTCACATTCTTTTTCCGCTATATGCGCGGCATTGTGGAAGCAGGCAAAGTGTTCATCGCGCAGCCGCCACTCTACCTTGTCAAATGCGGAAAGGAAAGTGTGTATGCGTGGGACGACGAAGAGCGCAACGAAGCCATCAAACGCTTTGAATCCAAAGGCAAAGAAAACATCGTTGTT
>CALGMC010000302.1 GCA_937959145.1 uncultured Chlorobiales bacterium | reverse complement strand
TCAAATTCGCGTGCTCAATTCAAAAAGCACTTCCATTGGCTTAGGGCTACTCGTGCTTCGCGCCGCCGAACTACTCTACGACGAAATCAACTTTACCAAATTCGCCAACGAATTGGAGTCGCTTGCCGATAAAATTTTTTTCTACCTTGTTCCGTCCGATTTGTCTTATCTGCGTAACGGAAAAGAGATTACAAAAATCTCACTGCTTGAAACGGGTATTGCTTCGGCGTTAGACCAAAAAATAATTCTTGCCTTCAACAAGAACGACGTCGCAAAGCATGATAAATTCAAAGGCTTCGACAACGCCTTGAAAGAAATGCAAACTCTTACCATGAACCGATTGCAAGAAACGCAGTCTTTTGACAAGGTCGGAATTGTCTTTGCAGGAAGCATGAGCGACATGGAGCAACTCGCGCCGCTCACTTCGTTTCGCATGGAACTGGCTTCGAGCGGACTGGGGTCGGTGGTTTCAAGTTTATGCCCTGCAGTTGGTTTCTATGCTGGTCCGAAAGCCGTTGGCGTTGCCATTCTTAACGGCGACTTAAACGTGATGCAACTTATCGGGCGATAAGGTCGCCTCTCTTTTCCCATCTTGTTTTTAATCCAAATCGCTGGTCAGAATCATTCGCAAAATGCGTCCGTTGTTCGTGTCGGAAATGTAGAGATACGGGCGCAAGAAGCAGACACCTCGCGGGTTATTCAACTGGTCAGGATTTCTTTCGTCCAATCCAAATTGACTAAACGAGACGATGACATTGCGACGGTCTTCAGCATTTGGCGGCGGTGGCACACCTTCAACGCCTTGCGAAGTGAATTGATAGAATTTGTTTTGTTCGGAATCCACAATGAAAATAAAATTTCCTGCAACGCTAATATCGGCGGGGCGCAAGAAGCGGTCAGGCTCTCCGAGAAAGCGCGTACCCAAAGCCGTGTTCTGGTTTAGGAGCGATTCGTCAGGTGAAAAAACATCGCCCGCTGAAGTTTGAAGAAACCGCACACGATGCACTTTGAACGGCTGAGTTGGCACAACCGTCGTGAAGAGAAAATCAAATGAACTATTCACATCAGGCGATTGTGGCGGCACGGCTAAGGTCGTAACGCTTGAAACTGAATCGGCAAATCCATACCCATTCCCATTCACACGAAGCGGCACATTGCCCGGCTCGCGCAGGGCAGGATTCGAACTATTGACATCAAACCCACGCGGAAAGAGCAACATTGCATTGCTTGAAACGGCGGGATTGTCGGAACGAATCGCGCCTGTTCGCGAGACGATAAAGGAGTTATCAAAAAATGTGGCGATGCCTGTGTAGCGCACATTTGCATTGGCTTGCGCAATCGATGGCGTTGGATGACGAAAGACGACTTCAGGCACGACATCGCTCAAATTTCTTCTGCGCGGCAAGCCACCGACAGTATCGACCAAATTGAGCCTCAAAATCACGGCTTGCTCGACAAGCGTGCCGCCGAGACGAATCGTATCGACCGCCGTTACCAACAGTTGCATGTTGCGCGTTTGTGCAATCGCAATGGGCTTACGAATTGGGCGCGAGGTGCTCATCACTTCCCCCGACGCATCAAGATTGACAACGCGGCTCTCGCCTTCTTCGATGAAATAAAATGTGCCGTCGTAGCCTGCGATAATATCGGTAGGACGGTTAAACGTGTTCCTTGCAGACGCCGCCCATGGCAATGGAATGTAGCGCACAGGCACAGGGTCGTTGACATTTGTTGCAGGAAATTGACTGAAATCCAATTTCTCGCCGCAACTTGCAGAAAGCAAGGTCAGCACGGCGATGCTGATGGTGTTTCGTATCGTCTTTGCCATAAGTTTGAACATCTCCTTACAAGTTGAATCCGCCGAGCGAGAGCGTAAGCCGATGCGTTGCGCCCAGCGTTTTGAAATTCACAAATGCGTAATCGAATCGGAGCAAGGCGAAGCCGATGTTGTATCGCAAGCCTGCACCTAAATCGGGAAAGGTTTGTTCTTCGCGTCCAGTGTTGTAGCCTGTGCGCAGAAACAGCAGTTGCCGCCATGCATATTCGAGCGCGATGGAAACGGTCTCGACATTGTCGTTCGGGTGATTGAGTTGCGCGAAGACGGTCAGTTTTTGCGTCGGCGTAGAAATCGGGTCTATCGAGACGGCTAATCGGAAAAAGGTTGGCGGGTCGATGTCGTCAAATGAATCGCGAATCTCTGTGCCGTTGAGCGACGGACTCACGACTTCTGCTCTGCCCTTTGTGCTTGCACTTCCGCCAAAGTGTTGAAAGACGGCGGCAAGCCGCATGCCCGCAAATGGAATTTTGTAGCACACGCCCGCATCGATGAGATACGTTCTGAATTGAAGCGAGGCGATGGTTTGTTGAACGAAACTTGCCGTTATGCCAAAACTAAATTGTGTGGTCAAACGCCTTGCGAGCAAGAGCGAGGCGGAAATGTCGCCGTAAGCAAAGGTTTCGCCTGTGCCATCAGGATTGAGTTCCGTCGTTACGGGCATATTCGGCGTGTTGAGCGCGATAAATCCCAAGCCGACTGCCCAATCGCTCGTGGGCTTATAGACCATGCTTGCCGACGAGTGCGCAAGTTCCGCAAACCAAGGCGAATATGAAAACGAAAGGCTATTGCGCTCGACTTCAACTGCTGTGGCAGGATTGATGAACATCGCTGACGCATCGGACGCGGTTGTCGTGTTTGCGCCTGCAAGTGCCGCCTGCTCCGCACTGATGGGAATTTTGAGAAACTGCAATCCCGAAATGCCCGTGCGCTGTCCGCCCAAATTCGGAAATAGCGATTGCCCCTTCGCATTGAGCGACATCCCCACAAGCAAAAGTAAAAGTAGAAATCGAGTCATAATTTTGTGAAGTTTCTTGTTGGACTTTGCGCCAAATTGCCTCGAGTCATTTTTCATCATACTTCCCCTAAAAATCAACCGCTAATCCAAACAGCACTTGCGTTGGCGGCAAATAGCGTGCAGGGTCAAACGGCGGCGGCGAAACGCCTCCTAACCCCAACGCATTTGGGAACAGCGGGTCTTGTCGATTCGCGGGCAATGGGTCGCCAAATTCGTAAGCGCGTCCTGTTACCGGGTTAATAATCGTGGCGTTCTTGTTGTTGAGCAGGTTTCGCACTTGCAGTGTGAGTTTTCCGTTCATCAGCCCAAGCGAGACGCTTTTTTCCACGCTCAAATCAATCCAAAACCATGGCGTTCCGAGTTCGCTAAATCGGCGTTCCAAATCAGCGGTGTATCGGAGACGTCCGTTCGGAAAGAAAATCGGCTCGCCGCGCGAATCGCGTTCAACCACGGCAGGCGTGTAGCGCAATCCCGACGAATACTGCGCTTGAACCAAAATCTTGAAGTCGTTGAGCCAAGACAATCCGAACAGCCCAACCGGCTCTTTGTATTGATAGAGAATTGAGCCTTTGACATCAATCGGTCTATCCCACGCAAGGAAAAACTCTTCGTCGTTGCGGTCGTTGCCTTGAATAATTTGTGCGCGTGTTTCTTCGGCGGAGTTACTTTTGCCGGTGGCGATTTGATAGGCAAACGAGGTGCGCGCTTCAATCTGCTTGCCAATGCGCTTGATGTAGGAAATTTCAAGTCCGCGTGTTCGTGCGTAGTCTTGATTGAAGAAGGTCGAGCGTGGCGATGTGCTTCCTGTTCTTGGGTCGGTGTAGCGAATGGTGCGGCTGACGATGAAGTCGAAGCGGTCGTTGTAAAACGCCGTTAGCACGAGCACATCGTTTGAAGTGATTTGATTGCGTAATCCGATTTCGTAAGAGACCGTCGTTTCAGGAAGCAAGGCAGGATTGCCGAGAACAGAGTTGGCGGAGTTATCCAAAAAGCGTGTATCCAATCCGCTATAAACCCAACGCGGGTGCGGCAATCGCGACGAATGCACATAGTTCAGATAAAGCATTTGATTGTCCGACACTGGGAAGGAAATGTTGACTTTCGGAAGCAATCGCAGTTGATAACGCCGACCAAAGAAACTACCTGTTTGGTTGAAATAGGCTTCGCGAAAGGCATCAATGACGGGGGCTTCGGGATTATTAACGGCGTCGTCCGCAAATTTGCCCGGAAACCAATACTGCAAGCGTAAGCCGAGCGTTGCGATTAAGCCTTTGTATCGAATTTTATCGCTCACAAAAAACGCACCCTGCGCGGGATTGACTTGCCAAATATCAAACGCACTTCCTAATCGGCGCGAGGGCTCGCCGGGCAAGACGGGCGCGCCAACCCATGGGCGAAGAATATCAATCCATTGATACTCGGAAAATTTCGTCTCCAAGCCGAAGAGAAAGTTATGCACTTCGTCGTCGGTTTTGTAGTCGACTTGTAAGTTGAGCGTGTAGTCTTCAACATAGTGGTCGTGCCAAAGCGGCGCAATGCCGGTGTTGATGAAACCGTCAGGCGCAATGGCATAAAGCACTGAATCAGGTTGGCTTAGTGGCGGCAAGAAAAGGTATTCAGGATTGCGAATAATGCTTCTCGGGTCTAAATCTTCTTCAATGAAATCAGGTCGCCACGGACGTCCATTTGCGTCGGCGCGAAGATTGACGAACAGCCGATTGAGTTGCAACCGCACGGATGCATTTTTTGAAAAGAGATGCGACCACTGAATCGATGCCAAGTGCGTTAGATGTGAATAGGTATTGGCGTTGTCGGGATTAAGCAGGAACGCATATTGATAGCCGGGCGCAAGTTGAATATCGTTGCCCGTGATTTGAAGCATCTGCGTGTTTTGATTGATGTTCAGCGAGCCTGTGTAAAGGAAGGTGAGTTTATCGGTGTTGGTCGCCTTCCAAGTCAGTTTGAACATGCCCGACCAGCGGTTGTCGTTGAACGGCGTAAAGAAGTCGCTTGCGATGCTTGAACGAAGTTTGTTTGCAGGGTTCTGCATGAACTCGTCAGAAAACTGCGTGTTGAGCGAGGTAAAGAAGAAGAGTTTATCGCGAATTATCGGACCAGAAAATGCGACGTCGTAGAAGGTGGTGTTCCAACCGAGACCGGGCAAGTTGAGGTTGTTTGGGCGAACGGGGGTTTTATAGTTGCTGAATCCGAAGTTATCGCGTCGGTGCGAAAATGAGCCGTGCCAATCGTTCGTGCCTTCTTTGGTCTTGAGCGCAATGACGCCTGCGGGCGATTCGCCATATTCTACGCCTGCGCCGCCTGTCGTGATTTCAACTTCTTGCAATGCTTTCGCGCTCAAATCGACGCCGAAGCCTGTGCCTGCCAGCGGGTCGCTCGCAGAAACGCCGTCAATGTAAGTGCCCGTCTCGTAACTTCTGCCACCACGAATGTAGACGCCGAAGGGCGTTTGCGTTACACCGACTTGCGACGCCACAACTTCCTTAATGTCTCGCGCCGCCGATGTTTCCAGCAAGTCTCTTGAAATCACGCTCGAAGTGCTCGCTTGCTCAATGTCAATGAGCGGACGTTCTCCAATCACAACAATTTCTTCTGAACGAACCGATGCCTCCTTCATCTTGAAGTTATGCACCGACGTTTCGCCTGCTTTGACTTTCACGCCTGTTTTCTGAATTGGCGTGTAGCCGACGAGCGAAATTTCAATCGTGTATTCGCCCGGATTGACATTTGCAATTTTGTAAGTCCCGTCAACCTTTACTGTTGAGCCGTAGTAAGTGCCTTTCAAACGAACCGTTGCGCCAACCAACTCTTCGCCTGATTTTTCATCGACCACCGTTCCTGTAATCGTGGCTTTCTCTTGTGCGTGCGCCATGAGGATACTGCAAAACAAGGCGACGAATAGGGCGTATATCTGCTTCATTTTCTAATGCGTCTCTAATCGTTTAGTTCTCTTGTTGGAGTTTTATCTCGTCCAAATTTTACTGTCCAAATTCTTTTTCAAACACGGCGTCGTAAAAGCGTCGGAGTGCTGTTGTATCGGTAACCGTTGGCGCGTCGGCGCGCACCATCACGCGATACATCGGAATGGAGCAAAAGACAATTTTGCCACGCGCTTGCCCTGCTTGCCGATATGTGCGCCGCGACACCACAAAGCGCGACGCTGTATCGAGTTGATTTTGCACAATCATCGGAAACGAAAGCGGAAGGCTGTAAAGCGGCACAATGTCGTTGGGATTTTCTACGCTGAACTGCAAGGTATGCGCGCTGGTCGTGTATGTGCCTGCGCGGAAATTGCCGTTGTAGGAAAGGCTTGGAAAGGTGGTATCGGCAACATCGCGCACGAGCGTTGCGAACTGCGGATTCGGCGTTTGAAATTGCGCTTGTGGCACAACCCTCGCCGAACTTGCGGGCGAAAACGAGAGCGACAGTGCGTCTCTATCGCTTGAAGTGCCAATCGTCATGAGCACATCGACGCCGCTGTTGAGCACATCGGGCAAGGCTAATTGCGCCGCAAGAAATGACGGGTTGTTATCGGTATACCAAAACACCACATCGTAAAGCAACAGGAGTTTTTTCAGCACGTCGGGCGAACTGTTTTGAATGGCTTGCCTGCGCAATCGCTCTAAGGTTGCCGCGCCTAACGGGTTCGGCGAAATGATAGGAACTTTGAGCGTAATCAGTTCATAGCGCGTTGGATTAACATAGCGTCCGCCACGAATTTGATTGAACACTTCGGGCAGAACCCTTTCAGCAGGAAGCGGCGCGCCGGCTGATGTGAAAGCATCAAACGGGTCTCTATCGGCGGGTGCGAAATCATCGACGACTACAAGGGGCGAACTTGAAAGCACCTTCGGCACCCAAATTGAATCTGCTTTTGGAATCCGAATGACTTGGCTCGTTGCACCGGGCGCATCGACGGCGCGCGCATAAAGCACATTTGGCGCGTTCATTCGGTAATCAGGAAGGCGCGTTGGGAGCGGCGTATTGCTCGAGCCAACATAAACTTTGGCTTCGGTTACGCCTGCACTTTTCGGCGTCGCGCTTTCCAAAATCACGGTTAAATCTTGCGAGAAAATTGGAATCTCAATCGTCTTATTTGCGGGAAAAGTAGAATCGTTGAGGCATAGTTGAACACCTCGAAGCGTGTTCAATCCATCTCTATCGCTGGCTCTAAATTCAAACTGCGTTACGGGAAGCGAGGTATCGGGAACGAGCGTCAAAAATCGTTGAACTAATTCGGGCGGAGAATTGCGCACAGGAAAGGTAACGCGCGCGGGCGTTTCATCAATGCTACCAATATCGGTAAATGGCTCGCCTTCGTCGTAGCGTCCGTTCCGATTCACATCGGTGAAGGGTTCTCTGCCGAAATTGATATTGCCGCGAATGAGTGCCGTGTCGTAGCGTCCGTTACCGTTGTCCAAGCGCACGGCGGCAACGAAGAGCGTGAAGGTTGTATCTAACGAGAAGAAGGTTAATCGAAATGTGCTGTCTTGGCGCGTCGTAAATGCCGAAGAAGTATCCGTTCCCCAGCGCGTTGAATCAAAGGAGAGCATAAATCCGCCCACAAATCCGTCAGCCACTGTTCCCGACCAGTTTAGCGTTACCGTGCCTTGCAAATCCACGAAAATGCGTTCGGTTACGACGCTTGTTTCAGGGTTCGAAAATGTGTTTGGCTTGTTAATCGGATTTTCTTCGCACGCCGAGAGCGCAATCATCAAAAGAATCAACAGTCCTACGATGCTGTTTCGGCGATAGATGTTCAGGCGCATTCTTTGTTCAAATTGAATTGAGATAGCCTTGATTTGCATATCTGTTTGGTTCAATGAGAGCCGCCCCTCCTTTGAGCGACTCCCACGAACACATTTTCTTTCCGCTATTCTAAGCGGAGCGTTAAGGAGTTAAGAGTTGATAGTGAAAAGTGCGTTCAACTTTTAATTCTTCACTCTTAATTCTTAACTCACTTGGATTCCTCACTCCGTTCGGAATGACAGCCCGTCGCACCGCGTCATTCTGAGCAAAGCGAAGAATCCAATTTGGCTCCACCAAAAGATTTTACTTCACCAAAAGCATCTTCTTCGTTTGCATAAACGAGCCTGCTTTCAAGCGATAGAAGTAAATGCCACTTGCAAGGTTAGACGCATTGAACGGCACTTGATACGAGCCTTGTCCTTGCGCCGCATTGACGAGTGTGGCGACTTCACGACCGAGCACATCATAGACTTTGAGCGTTACATCGGCGCGCTCGGGCAGTTCATAGCGAATCATCGTGATGGGGTTAAACGGATTCGGATAGTTTTGCGCGAGTGAGAATTGCCTCGGCGTTGGGTTCACTTTTTCGTTCGTGAAAAGATAGCCTTCATAGTCGCCAGTGCGGCGCGGCGTGAGTTTGTATTGGCTGAACGAGAAGAAGTGAATGCCGCGCAGTGCCGCAAATCGGTCGCCAACGCGCACCGTGTCTGCATTAGGATTAACAGGCACGCCTGTGCCGCCGCCACGAAAATCCCAGCCTGAAAGGTCATCGACCAGGTAGTCGTCAGTTGTGGTCGCGTTTTGTTGGCGAATGGCAAATTCTTGTCCTGCCAATCTGGCGCGTGTTACTTCGACATTATTGACTTGCACGAGCATGCCTTCGAAGCGTTCGCTACGCACGCGAAGCGTATCGGTGGTCAGTACAAGCGGCGTAATCGGTGTGGTTGCTGTTCCGATTTTCGTAATTGAGCCGCCTGCTGATTGGCGCGCGTCGATTTGCGTGTAGCTGAACGATTCGCGCACAATGCCTGTAACTTCCACCGAGTCGTTGCGCACGATTTGTCCTGCGGGCGTCGTGTAGCCGTTGAGCACCACGCGCACGCCACTGAACACGCCGCGCCCGTCCTGAATATGAATCGCAATCGGCGCATTGTTCGGAGGCTCATTGAGATTATCGAGCGAATCTGCCGTTACGGTGCCGCGCACGGTTACCGTTTGGTCAAGAAGCGGCGAGACGATGTTGCTCGTTACAGGGTTGTCGTAAGGTGAAAACTGCACATCGAAAATGCCCATGGAGTTGGCGAAGCGGAAAAAGTTTTTCGCTTGCGCTGTGTCTCTATCCAGCACCGAGAGGTTATTGCTTCCAATCGCTTTAACGAAGTAATTGACAAATGTGCCTGCGGGAAAACCGGGAATGATTGCCGCCCAAACTGAATCATTGGTTGTGCTACGGGTTGCATTGACCGTTGTGTAAGGTCCGCCAAAGTTTCTATCGGGCAATGTGGTTGTGGTGTTGTAGAAGACTTGCACTGCCGCCACGCTGTCGCTTGCGTTTGGCATAGAAACAGTTGTTGTAATGGTTACAGCGGTGTTGGGTGGTGGGACAGCCAAATTGCGAACCACAGAGGCAATTACAGGCGGAAGCGACGGAGCAAGCACAATGTCGGTTGCTCGGAACGGATGCAGTCGCCATGTTCTGCCACGCGCACCTGACGGCGGTGGGTCCCAAGTGTCAACCACCAACGCACCATTTGAACGTACTTTGGAGAGAATGCCTGTGATGCTCTGAACAATCGCACCGTTCGGCGGAATCGGGTCGGGATTGGCAACGCCGCCCGCATTTCCGGCGGTGCTTCTGAAAAATTTGGAGTTATCGCCAATTGGAAGCGCGAGCACGCCCGTTTGCGACGTGGGAAATGGTTTCGTTACATACCATTCAGGATAACGACCATTTGAACCAATCACTTGGCTTGGCACAACGGCTGTCATCGGACCTGTAATGCGCACAATCGCGCCGTCATATTTTTCGGCGAGCAAATCCATGTTTCCGTCAAGCTTAAAGAGAGAATCTAACGGAATCTCGAGCGTATCGGGAAGCGGAAGCGGATTGGGAAGCGGGTTATCGAGGTCGAGCGAGGTGAAGTTAATTTTATCCAATTCAACGGTGTGATGATAACCAAGCGGCGAACCAAACGCACTACGAATTCTCGCCGTCAGTTTAATCACTTCTCCGCGTGGCACATTGAAAAGGCTGGAATCTCGATTGCCTGCCGCACCGACTTGGTCAAAGACTTGAATCGCACCGAAGTTCGGCAATTTATTTCCATTGACGCGCGCGGTGTCGGCAATGTAGATAAGCGCACGGCTTGCATCTCCACCTGTCAGAACATCAAACGATTGGTCTGCCGACCAAATCACTTGTCCAATCACGGTTACGGTATCGCCGTAGTTATTTGAGAAGAATGGCGCAAGTGGG
>CALGMC010000301.1 GCA_937959145.1 uncultured Chlorobiales bacterium | reverse complement strand
GTTGGAGTTTAATTCGCAAAGGAGAGTTTGTGGCTCTCCTTTTTTGTTGGGGATTGCCTTGCCAAAATTATTCCAAGCATCGGGTTTGAGTTTCTTGCTTTGGTCGGAATGGCGACGGTGAGCCAACCTTGATTGAAATTCCCTTGGTTAGAACTCGCGTTGCATCACGAGTTCAGCAAAGGCAATGAGTTGCTCGCGTCCGCGTTGGTGTGGCAGTTTGAGCGCGAGCGATTTAGCTTTTTCAAAGTCGCGTTTGATTGTGGCTTGGGTTTCTTCAATGACACCACACTGTTCATAGATGGCTTTGACTTCCATGACGCGCGAGGGGTCAATACCTTTGTTTTTGATGATAGATTTGAGCAGGGCATTGTCTTTGCCTTTGGTGAGTTCAAGGGCTTTGAGCAAGAGAAAGGTTTTTTTGCCTTCGATGAGGTCGCCGCCAAGCCGTTTGCCCGATTTTTCTCCTGCCATGATGTCGAGCAAGTCGTCTTGAATTTGGAAGGCTCGTCCGATGAGTTCGCCAATTCGGCGTAGCCGTTTGGCTTGTTCAGGCGAAGCATCGGCGGCAAGCCCACCTAACTCGAGCGAGGCTGAAATCAGGCGTCCTGTTTTGTAAGAAATCATCATCAGGTAATCATCAAGCGAGACGTCTTTGCGCAATTCAAAGGCTTTGTCGTAGGCTTGTCCGTCGCAAATGCGAATCACGCTTTCGGCGAAGAGCGAGAGAATCTGTTGAAGGTTTTTGGATTTTGTTTGAAGCACAAGTTCAAAGGCGGTGGCGTGCATGACGTCGCCCGTGAGAATGGCAGTGTCAATGTCCCATTTTTTGTGGACGGTTGCTCTGCCGTGTCGGAGGTCGGCTTTGTCCATAATGTCGTCATGAATAAGCGTGAAGTTGTGTAGCACTTCAACGGCGAGCGCGAGCGGCATGGCATTTTTAGAACTGCCCGAAATGGATTCCGCGCCGAAGAGCACCAACATTGGACGAAAGCGTTTGCCTTTGCCTTCGAGAATGTATCGCGCAGGCTCGTAGAGTTCGTCGGGCTTTGCACGAAAGAGTTTGGAAAGAGCACGATTAACGGCGTGGCGTTTGGCGTCGTAATCCTTTGCCACGTTGATTGGAGAAGGTTGATGTTTCATTGAAAAGGTTAAGAATCAATTCAACTGAAAATCGAAGAGATAGAACCCAGCACGCAGATTCACCCAATTTCGATTGCGCACGAGCGCATATTCAACAGCGAAATCCCACGCTCCTTGATGATAACCAATCGCGGGGACGACGCCGAATTGGTATCGCTCCTCGAAGCGCGGTCCACGCGAAGATTCGGTCGTGCCGTAAAATCCGCCCATTTCCAGCGAGATGTAAATGTCGTTCCAAACGTAAAATTTCGGCGCGGCAGTGAAGGCAATCATCGTGAAACTTTCAATTAAATCGTTTGGCTTTGCGCCCCAGCGCAGGTAGGTGATGTCGAAGGAAATACTCCAATTTTTGAACAGCACATATTCGTTCATTGCTGAAATGCCCCAACCAATGTTGAACGTCTCGCCAAAAACGCCAACAGGCGGCGCAATCTTGAACGCAATCCCGCCGAAATCTTCGCCGACGCGACGCTCTTGTGCAGATAGAAGGGAAGTGGTGCAAACAACACAAATGATTAGAACAAGAAGCCGAAGTGCGCGCATAAAGTAAGTTTTGAATTGATAACAAGAAATATACTTGTTCTTGCGCATTTGTTCGCACGATTTCTAACCGTCTTAATTCGATTGTAATGCTGACGCGATGGCGGAAAGCAGGTCTTCGGGGTCAAACGGCTTTCTCAAAACTTTATGCGCGCCGCTTTGCTCCAGCCTGTCAGTGATGTCATTTTCTATATTTCCTGTTATTAAAATCACGGGCAGACTCGGGCGAATCGATTTGAGTTGCATCAATAGACGCTCGCCATCTAATTCGGGCATATTTCTATCGGTTACGACTAAATCAATCTCCTCTCGATGGGCTTCGAAAAATGCAAGCCCACTTTTGCCACTGCTTTCTGTATAAACGAGAAAACCATTTTCTTCGAGTATCTCGCTTAAAAACTCGCGGATAAACGGCTCATCATCAACCACCAAAATTGTGCCTTTCATTGCGCCAATTACATCAGAATTTTCTTTGCTATGGATTTGCATTCTCCACTTTTCACTCAAAGGAAAGTAAAGGTGAAATGTTGTGCCTTCGCCAACCGTGCTCTCAACCGAAATAAATCCTTGATGATTTTTCACAATGCCATAGACCATTGAAAGCCCCAGCCCCGTGCCTTTGCCGACTTCTTTCGTGGTGAAAAACGGCTCAAACATTTTGGCTTGAACTTCTTTCGACATGCCTATGCCGTTATCGCGCACGGCGAGGTGAAGCATCTTCATATCGCTTGGTAAGGACGATTCAGAAGCAAGATTTTTTGGAGTCGTTTCACATGCAAGTGTAAGCGAAATTTCTGGATTATCGATTGGTGGAATTGCTTCCAATAAGGCGTCGCGCGCATTGACCGCAAGGTTCAAAATCACTTGCTCGAGTTGCCCTTCATCACCTTCTATGAAAGCCGTTGCATCATCGACCTGAAAATCTGTTTTCACGACAATGGGCTTATCAATCGTTGGCTCAACCATGTTCAACACATTTTTGATACACTGCCGAAGGTCAATCGTTTGAACATTCATCTTGCCTTTTCGTGCAAAGCCCAGCATCTGTTTGACGATGGTTGCCGCACGTTGCGAGGCGGTTTCAATTTGTGCGACACGCTTTTCGGCTTTCGGATTTCCTACTACTTCCTTTTTGAGCAATGTTGTTGCGCCTAAAATGCCCGCTAAGATGTTGTTAAACTCGTGCGCCACACCGCTCGCCAACACGCCAATCGATTC
The DNA here is from genome assembly GCA_937959145.1 of uncultured Chlorobiales bacterium. GTDB lineage: Bacteria > Bacteroidota > Chlorobiia > Chlorobiales > Thermochlorobacteraceae > JANWWM01. The sequence continues at coordinate 11,814 of CALGMC010000301.1, read as the reverse complement.
CATCTTTTGCGATTGAAGCAGTTGCTCATAAAGCAGTTCTCTTTCTGCCTCCATCTGTTTTTGTAGGGTAATATCTTTTGCGACAATCAAAAATATCAGTTGATTATGCTTGTCTCGGAATGCTGAGCCATTTATTTCTGACCAAATGACGCTCCCATCTTTGCGAATGTATCGTTTCGTCAAAGTGTATTGAGAAATCTCTCCGCGCACGAGTTGTGCATTTAACGCAAGTTGTTGCGGAAGGTCATCGAGGTGGGTAATATCGGCAAGTGTCTTTTGAGCGATTTCATCGGCGGAGTAACCCAACATTTCAAGATAGGCGCGATTCGCACGCACGATTTTATCATTCTTCTTGAAAGCCAGCCCGATGTTTGCGTTTTCAAACAGCGAGCGGTAGAACTGCTCTTGTGCGGCAAGTTCTTCCTCAATTCGAATCTGCTCGCGCACTTCACCCTGTAAGACTTCAACAGTGTGTTGAAGCATTGACTCTACTTCATTGCAAGTGCTAAACCGAGCCTCTAACAGCGCACGCATGCGCTCAAAGGCGGCATCGTCTTTGCAGCACGATTTTAATTCGTCGAGTATGGCAGAGTCGAGAGACATAAATGTAGAACAACTTCGTTTGAGATGCTCTTTGTTTTGGTGTAATGATTGCGATAGGCATAAAGATAGCAGAAATGCCGTTATTTTTCGTGTCGCCTCAGGCAGTTATCACAAATGCCGCACCGCTCGGTGTAGCGGGTCTCGCCGAAGTAATCTAAAATGTAATTGCGCCGACATTTCGTATAGCGAATGTAGTTTTTGATGCTTCGGAATTTTTTTTCGGCAACGCTCTTTCGTCGTTCAATCGCGTTCCAATCAATCGGCAGTTTTTTCGGATTCAAATTTGGCGCAAGCATAACCACTGAGACAAGTTCTCCCGAATAGAACTGAATCAATCCGGCTTGATGCCATTCTTGAAAAATCTTCAACGATGCCTTTGGGTCTAATCCTGCTTTGAAAGCAAATTGCGTCAAATCAAACTGCACGCTCGTGGAAAAACATTCGTGTCCAAAAGAGCGCAAGAGTTGTTCATAGATTTTTTGCTGAACAGCACTGCGACTTCGCTCAACCCATTCAGCGATAACCTCGCGATGCACCACCACGCGAAGCAGTTCGCGTTCAAGGTCGCCGTGCAGCCGCTCGATGATGTTCGCGTGCTCGAGAATATCGAGCGTTGCCTCAAACTTAATCGCGCCGAACGATTTTCCTTGTTTGGCTTGCAAGGCACTGATAAGCAGTTGGCGTTCAACGGTGAGGGTTTGTGTTTCGCTTTTGCCTAATCGGGTTCGGAGTTCGTTGTAGGTCAGTTCAACGTCTTCTTTGCTTGGATAGGATTGCGAGAGCAGGTAATCACCTTTCTCGATGTCGCGTGGCGAGTAAAGCAGAACGGCGTAACTTTTTTTGCCGTCGCGTCCTGCTCTTCCCGCTTCTTGATAGTAAGATTCAATCGTTTCGGGCAGTTCAAGATGCACCACGACGCGGACATCGGTTTTATTGACGCCCATTCCAAACGCATTCGTGGCACACACCACGCGATACTCGTTTTTGAAAAAAGCATCTTGAATCCGTGACCGCTCTTCGTCAGAAAGCCCCGCGTGGTAGTAGGTGGCTTTGATACCTGATTGTTGAAGAAATGCCGCCGTTTCTTCGGCGAGTTTTCGGCTCATCGTATAGACCATCGCCGCGCCTTTAACGGCGTTCAAAATTTGAAGGAGTTTTTGACGCTTATTTTCCAAGGCGAAAATGGAGAGCGAAAGATTGGTGCGCTCGAAGCCGCCAACAATGACGGTGGGCGATTGAAGATTGAGAAAGGTTTGAATATCCTCGACAACTTCTTCGGTTGCCGTTGCCGTCAGAGCCAGCATGATAGGACGCTTGTTTGGCGAAATCGCCGCAATGCCTTCTGCAATGCGTTGATAACTCGGACGGAAATCGTAGCCCCATTCGGAAATGCAATGCGCTTCATCGACAGCGACCAGCGAGAGTTCAACGCCTTGCATCGCCGAAATAAAATTCTTCGTCTCTAATCGCTCGGGCGCAACGAACAGCACTTTCAACTTGCCTTGATAAATTTCAAGAAAGGTGCGTTGAACCGCGCCAAGACTGGTTTGGCTGTTAATCGCGGCGGCAGGGTAGCCGATGGCTTTGAGCGAATCGACTTGGTCTTTCATCAGCGCAATGAGCGGCGAAATAACGAGCGTCAAGCCTGTGAACATTTGCGCGGGAATTTGGTAGCAGAGCGATTTCCCTTGTCCTGTCGGCATGATGGCAAGCGTATCTTTGCCTTTGAGCAAAGAGAGAATCACTTTTTCTTGCTCACCTCTGAACGATTCATAGCCGAAAAGATAGCGGAGCAGTTGGCGGGCGCGCCCAAGCAACGCATCGTCTTCGGCAGTGTTGTGGGGTTGAGAAACTTGTGGCATTGTGGTCGGCAAGGCACAATGAAATTAAACGAAGTTAAAACGCATCTAAACCTGAATTGCGTGAGGAATTTACTCATCGTTTAGCGTTTTACGGCTTGAAAATTTTCACAACGCCCGAAAGTGGCACATCGAGTTGATGCACGCCTTTTGAAAATTTTTTTCGCTCGGTTTTCTTTAAGTCGTGGAAGATAGAAAAGTTTTGGGAGTCCCGCTCATGAAGCGCGCACGCCTGTATGCCCAAATCCGCCTGCGCCGCGCTCGGTGTCAGAAAGTGAATCGACTTCAACAAAATCTACGCGCTCATACTTTGCAATCACCATTTGCGCAATTCTATCGCCTTTTTTGACCGTGAACGGCTCTTTACCATGATTGATAAGAATCACTTTGACTTCGCCGCGATAGTCAGCGTCAATGGTTCCGGGCGTGTTGGGAAGTGAGATGGCGTGTTTGAGCGCAAGTCCGCTACGCGGTCGCAGTTGGGCTTCGTAGCCGATGGGTAGCTCAATCGCAAAGCCTGTCGGAATCAGGGCGACGGTTTGGGGTTGAACAATAATGTCTTCGTCGTTGCAAGCGTGAAGGTCAAGCCCAGCCGCGTGCTCGGTCGCATATTTTGGCAGTTGCGCATTAGGGTGGAGGCGAAGAAATTTAACGGTTGGCATTGGTCGTAGCGTCAGCGTTTATGAAGAAAAATCAATCTACGTAAATCGCTACAAATGTCAATCGGGGGGATTAGTTAACCCAATGGGGATTGGAAATCTCAGAAAGCAAATTGATTTCGGGATTATTGGTCGTCGCCATGTAAATCATTTCTCCCCATTTCCAAACAACGACTTGATTCCCGCTGGGGCAAGTTTTGCGGTAAAAGTTACGTCCGTTTTCGGAAATATATTGAATCACATCGCGTTCAACGGTCGCGTTTTTCAGAACATCATTCTCACGCGCGATGTAGATGGCAACAACGGTTTTCGGGTCTTTGTCATGAACGAATCTCACTTCACCAACGTCTGCCGAGCCAAATGCCGCAATGCGTGCCGCATTGGGTTGAAAGGATTTCACTTTCGGAATGACAGGTGAGACGCCGAACACTTTTTCAATGTGATTGGCAATCACGCTGGCATCTTTGGTTTTAACATCTGGATTTTGAGATTCATCGAAGAGGCGGCTTGTCGCGTCAAAAATGTTGGATTGCGCACCTGCTGTGAGGTAGGACGACTGTGCATCAAATACATTTCGCTCTTCGCGTGCGAAACTCGCGAAAATGAGCATGGCTAAAATGCAAGTTCCTAATGCCATTGCGAAAATAGGGTGGGCTTTGCTATTGAGTTGTGGATTGATGTAAATCGCTTCGATGAGTGCCCGCTTCCATCTCTCAAAACGTTGGTTAGGTGTTTGAATGGGTTCTGTGGCAACGCTCATCGCATTAAATTGCGTCGTCGTTGGCTTTCCCCTTTCAATCGTCTGGCGTGTAATTGCGTCGACAAGGCTTTGCGGAGCTTTAACACGTTTAAGTTTTTCGCGGAGCAATTTTTTCGTTTGCAACTCTGCTTCGTATTCCGCGCGGCAGTGCTCACACTTTTCAATCGCGATGAGAAACTCGCGCATGGTTGCGTCATCGAGTTCGCCGTCCACGGCGGCAGAAATCAGGGCTTGGGCTTCTTTACAAGTCACGCTTGAAACTCCCGTATGTTTAGCGTTAGGAAAAAGACTACTGTTCCAAAAGTTTGGAACACTTTTACCTTAATCGTCCCATTCGTCAGGGTTGGGCTTGTAACCGTGATATCGGGCATAATCAAGTAATTTCTCTCTTAAAATTTTTCTCCCTCTGTGCAAGCGAGAGCGAACTGTTCCGATAGGGCAATCGACCATGTTGGCGATTTCTTCGTAAGTGAATCCCTCAATATCACAGAGTTGGACGACTTCACGGAAATCTTCGGGCAAACTGTCGAGCGCACGTGAAATTTCGTCATCCAGCAATTCGCCATACCATTTTTCCTGCATATCGTTTGAGTCGAGCGAACTATGCTTGACGGTATGATAAAATTCCTTGATGTCGTCGTAGTCGACTTTATCAGGCTCTTTGGACTCTTTGCGATAGCGATTGATATAGCTGTTCTTAAGAATACGAAACAGCCACGCTTTGCAGTTCGTTCCTTTCTCGAAGGAGTCGAAGAAGCGATAGGCTTTCATGTAGGTTTCTTGGACGAGGTCGTTGGCGTCTTCAGGGTCGCCCGTCATACGAACCGCGTAGTTGTAGAGCGCGTCGATATGAATCATCGCCTCGTTTTTGAAATCCATCTGCCGTTCAATTTCGGAGCGCGTGAGTTTGTTTGACTGCTTTTCTTGCGAGTGCTGTTCCACCGCTGAAAGTTCCTCGTCAGAAAAAGCCTCTATCTTTTCGTAGTCGACTTCTTCTACTTGTGCTTTGTTCGATGCTTTCACAAGCTTAGAGAGTTGCTCTTGCTTTTCTTCAGCGGCTTTGGCAGAGTTTCCTTTGACTTGCTCAGACTTTTTTGTCTGTTTGGATTTCTGTGGAGCTTTCACGGTAGATTTGTTCATGGAAGATTCTTTATTGATTGCAACAGACTTGGACTTGGCGGCGGATTTAGATTCCGCTTGCTTTTTACTTGCTTTGAACTTAATGACGAGTATCATTGGCATTTGAAAAGTATCCTTTCGTTTAGCGTCTATTCACTGCATGAATTGTTTATACTGCTCACAAGAACAAACTATGAAGATTTTTTCAGAGTTACTAATTACACGCCTCTTTATTATACGCATTCAGGTTGCAACCAATTCGGTTGTGAAGGGTGAGAATTGGATTTTACGCTCTTGACTCTTGAATGTAACTTTGGAATCAGAACAAGTTCAACTTCAATGACACAACACGACATCATTGTAATCGGTGCTGGCATCGGCGGTTTAACCGTTGCCGCGCTCATGCAACAACGCGGACTTTCAACCATCACCTTCGAACAACACACCGTAGCCGGTGGAAGCGCGTCGCTCTTTCGCAAAAAAGGATATACCTTCGATGCAGGCGCGTCAATGTTTTATGGCTTCGGCACAAACGAGCAAAGCGGAACGCTAAACTTGCACACGCGCATTTTTCAAAAACTCGGTATGCATGTGCCGACAATTCCCGACCCCGTTCAAATTCATTATCACTTGCCAAACGGCTTTGAGGTAGCAACACACTACGAGCGTGAAAAATTTTTAGCCGAACTCATCGCACGATTTCCGAGTGAAGCCCATGGCATCAGAAAGTTTTACGATGAATTGGAGAAGGTCTATGACATCATCAGCGCGTTTCCTGCTGGCTCGCTTGAAGACCCGCGCCACCTTACCTCGCTGGCGTTGAAGTATCCGAAGAAAGTCGCGATGCTTTCATACTACACGTTCAAATCAATGGGCGAAGTGGCGCGAAGTTTTATCAAGAATGAAGAACTGTTACGCTTCATTGATATTGAATGCGAATCGTGGGCACTGCAAGATGCAAATGCAACGCCGTTCGTGAACGCGGGAATTTGCTTAGCCGATAGGCATCATGGTGGAATCAATTACCCGATTGGCAGTTCGGGCGCGATTGCCAAAGCGTTGGTTGATGGAATCCGAAAATTCGGAGGCACGGTTAAGTTCGGGCAAACAGTCGAGGAAATTATCGTTAAAAATGGGCGTGCTGTCGGTGTCAGGCTTGCTAACGGCGATGAGCACTACGCCAAAGCCGTCGTGAGCAACGCGACCATTTGGGATACGTTTGGCTATCTCGTTAAAGACGAGCGGTATCGAATTGACGAGTCAAAGTTTGAAATTTCGCCCAGTTGGTTTCAGTTGCACTTGGGCGTCGATGCCTCTATTTTCCCTGAGGGCTTTCACGTGCATCATATTATTGTTGAGGATTGGAAAACCTATCGCGAACTCGGTGGCACCATTCGCTTTTCCGCGCCAAGCCTGCTCGATAGAACCTGCGCCCCTGAAGGCAAACATACTTTGCACGTCTTCACAACGAGCACAGTCGATGAATGGAAAAAACGTTATCCGAAAGACGAAGAATATGAAGCCGCCAAAGCGCGAGCCGCCGAAGCCTTGATTCGCCGCACTGAAAAAATTCTTCCGAATCTCTCCTCTGCGATTGAGCGCAGTTACATCGCTACGCCGCTCACGCACAAGCGATACTTAAAACGCTATCGTGGCTCTTACGGACCGCTTTTGAAGCAAGGGCAAATCGTTTTGCAAAAACCTCAGAACTCTACGCCGATAAAAAACTTATATGCGGTCGGCGATAGCTGTTTTCCCGGACAAGGTGTGATTGCTGTAACCTATTCGGGCGTTTCGTGTGTGCATTTGCTTTGCCGAAAGTTTGGCTTGCCCGTCGAGTATTTGTAGAGATTTATTTGCAGAGATTATCGTTCAGCCTTGTTTGCTCTGCTTGATGGATTGCGCCGATTTCATGACTTCTTCCTTATGTGCAATTAGCGCGAGCACATTTGCACGCTCTTCTTCGGAAAGCGTTTGAAGATAGGCTTGGAAATCTTCCTCGAGTTTTGTCGGACATTCGTCGATAAAATCGCAAATCGCGCAATGGTGCGTGCCATAGACTTGCTCCATCCAACACCCGTCCTCGCTCTTCTTGACTTCATCAATGAAATTGGGATTTTCCTCAATGATTTTATCGCTCACCTCGATGAGGTTTTTCATATAACCGTGCTTTTTCTCTTCCTCAATGAGTTGGGTGAGGTAGTTTTCGTCGTAAGCGTAGTGCCCTTTGAATCCCTTGAAAATTTTTTTGAGTAGCGACATATTGCGTCCTCCTTTTCCGTTCATTTTTCGCTGAAGTAAGTTACGCAAAGGCGAAAGCAAAGCAAGCAAAACGGCGTCGGCTTTATCGACTTTATCGCACACCTCTTTTTTCGCAGAACATTTTTTTACTGAAATTGAACTGCATTTGAAAGGGTTCAATCGTCTCAATCATCATCGCGCTGAATTATTAAATAGCCTAATGAAACGACATCATTTACTTTTACTCTTCATTGCGCTTGCTTCTTGCTCCGACGGCAACACGCCCCTCTCAAAAGGAATTGACCTTAGCGTCGAGCACTTTGCAGAAGCCCGCAATGGGACTTACGAATTGTGGTTGAGCTTTCCCAACCTTAACTCGCGTCCCATTGGCTCAACGCCGACGATGCTTCACGGCGATGAAGAGTTTGTCAGCGTTGGAAAGTTCAATGTGCGCAACGGTGCCGTTGTTGGTGCAAATGGCACGCCTGTAAACTTTGCGTTGCCCGCAGGAAAAAACTTGCAGTTTGCGATAGATGCAGTCATTACCTTTCAGCCAACGGGCACAGACACTATGTTTGCGCGCATTTGCGGTGGCTTATTTCGTGGCGACGCCACAGTTGGAACGGCGGAACTGACCACGACTGATTTTGATGCGTTTGGAAATTCGCTTCTGAATCCAAGCGGCACGTTCAGGCTTTACGCCGAGAGCGGAGATTATCGTCGAGGCATTTGGTTTGCGAATGCCGCACTTCAAAACACCTTGAACCTTCGCTTTCTCACAACGCCGCGCTGGCGTTATGAAGCACGATTGGTGAGCGTCGGCTCAAATGCCATTGACACCGTCATGAGTTTTTCGCATCCGTCCCTTGTTGTGAATCCGCCGCATAATTTGATTGGTAGAGTATTTGAGGAAGGAAGAAACTTAGCCGACGGGGCAACGCGCTTGGAACTTGTGGTGCGCCCCGTTCAAACTGCCTCAACGGATTGCGCAATTCGCTTGCTTTATCGCGACATACCCGCTGGCGCGTCAGAGAGCGACATATTTGAACTTCAACGCGACCTAAATTTGCCCAGAGCGCGCGTAACACTTCGCAAGCAGTAGCACCTATTAGCCCTTGATGAGGATTTTTTCAATATCCACCGACTTCATCGCTTCAAGCGCATCAATGCCTGTCATGCCGTTGAACGAAACACCTTTAAGTTTGCCGTCTTTGTAGGTGAGTTCGCCGACGCCGCTCATTTTGGTATGCACATAAAGCACCGCTGTGCGGCGATGAAAAACCATGTTGCCCATTGCGCGCGAAATGCTGGTAAATTCTGAGGTGTTTTCAATGGGAGGCAGAGGCGGTTTTACGGTGATTGCCGACGGAGGCGGCGTCTCTGTCGTTTTAGAGAGCGGTTCAGGAAGCGAATGCATCGTTACGACAGAATCATCGGACGTTATCGCACTCATTCCCAAATAGTCGCTGACCGCCGCACGAAACTTGGCAACATCAATCGGCTTGAAGAGGTAACTGCTCGCCCCAAAGGAGAGTGCCTGCATCACAAACGCTTTGTCGGTGGCGGAACTGACGACGATAACGGGTGGAAGAAAAAATCCTTCGCGAGAAGCGCGCTCTAAAAATTCAATTCCGTCAACTTCGGGCATGATGATATCGAGCAAAATCAAACTGTAGCTTTCCGAGCGAAGTTTTTCTAAGGCTTCTTCTGCGCTTAGCGCACTCTCAAATTCAATCGGATACTTGGCTAATATCGCTTTGAATGTTTGATGAATGCGGGCGTCGTCGTCAATAACAAGGAGTCGGTGAACCGGCATTGAAGTGTAGTAGTGTAGTGTTTCTCTTGGCGAAATTGCAAAAGGCTATAAGATACGTAAAAAGTGCGCACAAGGCATATTCTTGAGATACAAGCAAAACAAATTTAACCCGCGAAAAAAAAGTATTAAATTCGTAACAAGTTTCAATCTCATCTGGCATCATCACATCTAACACGATTACTTCTTGGTATGGCGCGGACAAAATCGGTGAAGCATATTTTTGTAACAGGCGGAGTGGTCTCGTCGCTCGGCAAAGGGATTCTTTCTGCCTCGCTGGGCGCATTACTCAAAGAACAAGGACTGCGAATTACGATTCAGAAGTTTGACCCGTATATCAACGTCGACCCTGGCACGATGTCGCCCTATCAACATGGCGAAGTTTATGTTACGGACGATGGCGCGGAAACCGACTTGGATTTAGGCTACTACGAACGCTTCCTCGATGTTTCCACCTCGCAAGCCAATAACGTAACAATGGGACGCATCTACAAAGATGTAATTGATAAAGAGCGTCGTGGCGACTACTTAGGTGCGACGGTTCAAGTTGTTCCGCACGTCATTGATGAAATCAAGATGAGAATGATGGAACTTGCTGAATCGGGAAAATATGACGTGGTGATTACAGAAATTGGCGGCACGGTCGGCGACATTGAATCGCAACCGTTTTTAGAAGCGATGCGACAACTTAAACTTCATCTCGGACCGAAAAACGCGATGAACATTCACCTAACGCTTGTTCCTTACATCAAATCGGCGTCGGAACTGAAAACCAAGCCGACCCAACACAGCGTTAGGCTCTTGCTTGAAATTGGCGTTCAGCCTGATGTGCTCGTCTGCCGCAGTGAAAAAGCCCTTTCCAAAGAAATCAAACATAAAATCGGACTCTTCTGCAATCTCTCCGATACCGATGTCGTCGGCTTGCGCGACGCCGAGACGATTTACGAAGTGCCTCTTCTTTTGCACGAAGAAAAATTAGATGCAATGGTGCTCCGAAAATTGGGCTTGAAGAGCAACCCCCAAGTGGATTTAAGCAGTTGGGAAGAGTTTTCCCACAAAGTCAAATTCCCGAAAGAGGGCACGTTGCGCATTGCACTCGTCGGCAAATACACGGAGTATCCTGACGCTTACAAATCTATCTTTGAAGCCTTTGTTCATGCCGGTGCGGCAAACGACGTGAAAGTCTTGGTCAAACTCATGCGCTCGGAAGATGTCGAGGACGGAAAAATGACGATGGAAGAAGCCATGCGCGATGTAGCAGGCGTTTTAGTTGCGCCCGGTTTCGGACATCGTGGCATTGAGGGCAAAATTCAAATGATAAAATATGTGCGTGAGCATAACATTCCATTTTTCGGCATCTGCTTAGGCATGCAATGCGCCGTGATTGAATTTGCGCGACACAAGTGTGGGCTTGAAGGCGCAAACTCCACCGAGTTTCAAAAGCGCACAAAGCACCCTGTGATTGACATGATGGAGTCGCAGAAATCTGTCAAAGAAAAAGGCGGCACCATGCGTTTAGGTTCATATCCTTGCGTGATTGCAGAAGGAACAAAAGCCTTTGACGCCTATCGCAAACTCCTCATTACCGAACGGCATCGACATCGCTTCGAGGTCAATAATGCTTATCGCGAAATTCTACAACAACATGGATTGGTGTTTTCAGGGCTTTCGCCTGACGGCGAGCTTGTCGAGATGATTGAAATTCCTTCGCACCGTTGGTTTGTTGGCGTGCAGTTTCACCCCGAACTCAAATCGCGTGTCCATAGCGTTCATCCGCTCTTCAACGCCTTTGTTGCCGAAGCCAAAAAATTGCGCGACGAAAAAATTTCCCGAGAATCGCCCAAAGAAGCCATTGAGGCATAGCACATTGCGCACAATAACAAAAACAAAGGCGATTCACAGAGAATCGCCTTTTGCGTTACAACAAACGCTCTTTCCTGAACGAAGCCACTTCGGTATTACTTCACCAAAATCATCTTTTTGGTTTGCGTAAATCCTCCTGATTGTAAGCGATAGAAATACGTGCCGCTCGAGAGGTTGCTTGCATTGAAGTTGATGCGATGAACGCCCGCATTTCTACGCTCGTTGAGAAGCGTTGCGACTTCTCTGCCAAGCACGTCGTAGATTTTGAGCGAGACATTATCCGCCGTTGGAATCGCAAACTCAATCACGGTTGATGGGTTGAATGGGTTCGGATAATTTTGATTGAGTTGATATTCTTTCGGCGTTGATACGGTGCGAATCTCGGCGTTGAGTTGTCCAAGCGAGTCGGTGCGAATGCCAATGCCACGGAGCGCGCTGGTGTTCGTGCTACCGATAGTGATTGCGGTCGTGTTTTGTGCTGTGAATCGGACGAGCGATGCAACTTGCGTGCCTGTGCCCGTTAAGCCGAAGATGTAGCCGTTCGGCGCGTAGCCTAAATGCGTAACGGCGGTGCTCAACCCCATTCCGCCAAGTGGTGCGAAAGTGCCATTGTTGGGATTAACGGCAAAGATGGTATCGCGTCGTGTGCCCGTTAAAGCGGAAAGAAGCAGGCGTCGATTCGCGCTGTCCCAAGTCATGCCGCTTGGGTTGAACTGCGGCACGTTCGCCACAAGTGCGGTATCGGTGCTTTGGTCATTGAATAAAACGCGATACACAAGGGCACGGATATTTGCGCCAAGCCCCTGCGGAATTACCGCGTAAAGTGTGTCGTTCTCAGCAAATGCTACGGCACGCACACCACCTAAGGGAATGGTTCGCCACGGCAATGCGTCGCCA
>CALGMC010000300.1 GCA_937959145.1 uncultured Chlorobiales bacterium | reverse complement strand
GATTTCGTTGCCGTAACGCAAATCGTTGTCTATGTCGGCGGAATTTTGATTTTGCTTCTATTCGGCGTGATGCTCACCAATAAAATCACCCAAGAACGGCTTTTGACCGATGTGTTCAACTTAGTTCCAGCGTTATTGATTATGCTCGCGATATTGGGCTCACTTCTTTACACCTTTCTCTTTCGCGCAAAGTGGCACATCGGCGAACAACGAACAACGACGGTGGTCGAGCCGATTGGCTATGAAGTCATTACAAACTATGTGCTTCCGTTTGAAATTGTCTCGATTTTGCTTTTTGTCGCGCTGATTGGTGCGGCATATATCGCACGCTCCGATAGCAAAGTAAGTGCAAGCAAGTAGTTCAACTGAAATCTAAATCCAACATCGATATGCCTGAAATCGGATTGAATCATTTTCTCGTGCTTTCAGCGATTTTATTTTCGCTCGGACTCTTCGGCATCATGACGCGGCGCAATGCAGTTGTCGTGTTGATGGGTGTTGAACTCATCTTAAATGCAGCAAATTTGAACCTCGTCGCATTCTCAAAATTTAACGGCACCATGAGCGGCGTGATGTTTTCAATGTTCGGTATCATTCTTGCGGCAGCGGAAGCGGCAGTCGCCTTAGCCATTGTGCTCAACATCTACGCCAGATTCAAAACTGTTGACATCGGCGAAATCGATACGATGCGCGAATAAAGAAACTCACTCTAATTCTAAAATCTCACAGAGAAATATGCCTGACCTGATTCAATACAGCATCTACATCTTATTGCTCCCGCTCCTTTCTTTTGCGGTGCAAATTTTCTTCGGAAAGAAACTCCCGAGAAATGGCGACTTTCTTGCGACCGGCATCATTGCCGTTTCGTTAGGCTTATCGCTCTATGTGGCATTTTCGGCGTTAGGTCAAGAAAATTTCCAGCAAGAATGGAATTTCACGTGGGCGAATTTAGGCACGATGGAAATCAAACTCGGAATCTTGATTGATAAAATTACTGCCGTCATGCTGATTGTGGTTACAGGCATTAGCTTCTTGGTGCATTTCTTTTCCATAGGCTATATGGCAGGCGAGCCGCGCTACGAGCGATACTTCGGATATTTGGGCATCTTCACATTCTCCATGCTCGGCATTGTGCTTTCCAATAACCTCTTTGCGATTTACTGCTTTTGGGAACTCGTCGGTCTCTCCTCGTTTTTGCTGATTGGGTTTTACTTCGAGCGCGATTCGGCGGCGGCGGCACAAAAGAAAGCCTTCATGCTCAACCGCGTTGGCGACATCGGATTTTGGCTCGGCATTTTGATTCTCTTCGCACAGTTCCAAACCTTTAACTATCAAGAAATTTATCAAAACATCGGTGAAGGCAAATTCACTTGGGGCGAAGGCTGGCTGACGGTTGCAGGCGTCTTGCTCTTTATGGGTTGTGTCGGAAAATCGGCACAGTTTCCACTGCACACGTGGCTTCCTGATGCGATGGAAGGTCCAACGCCCGTTTCCGCACTCATTCACGCGGCAACGATGGTGGCGGCAGGGGTTTATCTCGTGGCGCGCGTCTTCGTGATTCTAACGCCCGATGCGCTTGCCATTATCGCCGTCATTGGCGCGGTAACGGCGTTCTTTGCGGCAACGATTGCCATTACGCAAAACGACATCAAGCGCGTGCTCGCTTACTCCACGCTCTCGCAATTAGGCTACATGGTCATGGGCATGGGCGTGGGCGCATTCGCAGCGGCACTCTTTCACCTTGTAACACATGCCTTCTTCAAAGCCGGTCTCTTCTTGGGTTCAGGCTCGGTGATTCACGCCACGCACCACGAACAAGATATGCGATACATGGGCGGCTTGATGAAGAAAATGCCAATCACCTTTGCCACATTCACGATTTGTTTATTTGCACTTGCAGGCTTACCGCTCTTCACAGGCTTTTTGAGCAAAGACGCAATTTTAGCAGGTGCGGTCGGCTACGCCAATGTTGAAGGCAGTTGGGCAATGCTTATTCCCGTGCTTGGATTTTCAGCGGCATTGCTGACGCCGTTCTACATGGGACGCCAATGGTTCATGGTATTTTTCGGAGCGAATCGCGCCGATGAAAAACCCGCATCTGCCGACGACCACCATCATCACGGACACGGCGATAATCATCATCACAGCGAAATTCATGAATCCGCACCCGTAATGACCATTCCGCTTGTGATTTTAGCGGCAATGTCGTTCTTCTTCGTCTTCTCGCCGAATCCGTTAGACGGCGAAAAAGGCTGGTTTATGAACGCCGTAAAAACGCCTGAAACAAAGGTCGGAATCACAAAAGAAGGATTGCAAAGCGCGGCACAAGTGTTTAGCGCAATTGGCGGCGGCGAACCTATTGCACCAGAAACGCCTCATGCGGACGAAACACACAGCGGCACAGCGCACTTCAAAGACCTTCGCCAACAAAAACTCGCCGAAGCCTCGCACCACGCGCACGGAACTGTTGTTACGCTCTCAATTTCATTAGCCCTGCTTGGATTGGTGCTCGCTTACCTTGCTTATCTCAAAAACATGGGCGCAATCGCAAGTCCCTTCGTCCTGCTTTCCAAAATGATGAACTGGTTCAACGACACGTTCATGGAAGGCGCGTTTGTAAAAGGCATTGGAAACTTGGGCGTCAAACTTTCGTCGTTCAGCGGGGGCTTTGATAAACTCGTTGTCGACGGCATCGTCAATCTTTCAGCAACGCTGGTGCAAATCAGCGGACTCTTGTTCCGAAAACTGCAAACGGGACGAGTGCAAACTTACATCGCGCTTCTCCTCATTGCCGTTATCGGTTACTTTGTCAGTAAGTTGGTCTAAAAGTATAACCTCAAAATTTTAATTCACAACAATGACTTTAACGCTCATCACATTTCTTCCGCTGATTGCCGCGCTGATTACGCTCCTGATTCCAAAAGAGCAGAAGCAAGCGATTCGTTTGGTCTCGCTTTTGGCGGCGGTCGGTCAAGTCATTTTAGCCGTTGTGATTTGGCAAGGCTACAATCCGACGCTCGCGGGCGTTGATGATATTAGCAAGTTCCAATTCGTCGAGCGCGCGGCATGGTTCTCGGTTGAGTTGGGCGGATATACCGTCAGTGCGGATTACCTCATGGGCATTGACGGATTGTCGGTTACAATGGTGATTCTGACGGCGATTGTCGCACTCGTCGGCGTAGGTGCAAGTTGGAACATTGAGAAATCGGTCAAAAGTTATTTTGTGCTCTACAACTTGATGTCGATGTCGATGATGGGGTGCTTCCTTGCGCTCGACTTCTTCCTCTTCTACATCTTTTGGGAAGTAACCTTGATTCCGATGTATTTCCTCATTGGAATTTGGGGCGGAAAAAATCGCGAGTATGCCGCAATCAAGTTTTTCATTTACACGCTTGTCGGCTCTGTGTTGATGCTCCTTGCGATTATCGCGCTCTACGCAAGCGTCGTTGACCCTGAAACAGGACGCAACACATTCAGCATGGTCGTGATGGCGAATCAACAGAATTTCATTTCAGGCTCGGCACTTGCGCCGTCGGAAGGCAATCTGTTGCGCGTTTTAGCGTTCTTCGCGCTCTTCTTAGCGTTTGTGATTAAAGTGCCGATGGTGCCGTTCCACACGTGGCTTCCTGACGCGCACGTGGAAGCCCCAACGCCAATTTCCGTTGTGCTTGCAGGCGTGCTCCTCAAGCTCGGCGGTTACGGTTTGCTTCGCATCAACTTCCCGATTTTCCCTGAAGTCTTCCAACAATTTGCGTGGTGGATTGCGCTCTTTGGTGTGATTAGCATCGTTTATGGTGCGTTCTGCGCGATTGCACAAACAGATTTCAAAAAGATGGTTGCGTATTCTTCCGTTTCGCACATGGGCTTTGTGCTGTTAGGCATTTCGGCGGTGAACTCGCTGGGCATGTCGGGCGCAATGCTTCAAATGTTCTCGCACGGATTGCTCTCGCCGATGATGTTCTTGCTCGTGGGTGTGATTTACGAACGTGCGCACACGCGCGAAATGGACAAGTTCGGTGGATTGGCGAAGTATATGCCCGTCTATACAGGCTTTATTATGCTTGCCTTCATGGGCAACTTGGGAATGCCTGCGCTGTCAGGATTTGTCGC
>CALGMC010000299.1 GCA_937959145.1 uncultured Chlorobiales bacterium | reverse complement strand
GCGCTCTTCAAAGACGATGGATTGATTTTTCTTTCGCCTGACGACGCCAAGTTCAAATCGTTGGTCAAAGAGGTATTCATCAAAGAGTTCGAGACCTTTCCAAAAAATTCCGAGCAAGTGATTGCGCAAAGTGCTTTGGTTGAAGAAGAAGGCTACGAAGCACAAGCAAAAGTGAAGCCGATAAACTTTTATTGGATTGACGAGCAAGGAAAGCGGTGGCAGATTGAACCGCACGACGAAAAATACTTTCTCTTAAAACCCTCTCGCGAGCAACAACTCAAAACGGCGTTGCTTGAAACAGTCCACAATGCGCCTGAACGGTTAAGCCCAAACGTGATATTGCGTCCGATTGTGCAAGATAAAGCCTTGCCGACGCTTGCCTACGTTGGTGGACCGAGCGAAGTAGCTTATTGGGCACAACTCAAACGCGCCTATGAATTTTTCAATGTCGATATGCCGCTGGTTGTGCCACGCGCAAGTTTGACTATTGTCGAACAAAAAATCTCAAAAGTGTTTGAGAAACTGGGCGGCGACTCTCGCCGAGCGCGCTATGAGCAATTCTTTTGCGAAAGGGAAGCGATGCTGAAAAATTATATCGTCTCTCACTCGGAAGTCAATCTCGAGCACATTTTTGAAACGGCGGAAACGCAGGTCAAAAACGCAATGGCGCAACTCGAGGCAGAGTTGATTCGCATTGAGCAGTCGCTCTCGCAAACGCGCCAAACCATAGAAGGCAAAATGCTCTTTCAATTAAATCAACTCAAAGAGAAAGCCTTTCGCGCACAAAAACAACGCGAGAATGATTTTTTAAGTCAAATGGAAAAGTGTGAAGCGAACTTACTTCCATCGGGCAAGTTGCAGGAGCGCGCGCTGAATGTGATGTATTTCTTGAACAAATACGGAATGTCGTTTCTTCAAACGGTGCAAGAAGCGATTGAAACGAGCGATTGGTCAGCGCACTTAATCGTCGAGATTTAGCATTCGAGATTTAATCGTCGATATTTAGCCGTCGAGTTGTGAGTGTTTGCGAAGTTTTTTCAGGAGCAGGTCGCCGAGCGGACGATTGGTGCTGACAAGTCCTTGTCCAAAAATCGAGGCGGGGTTGCCGTTGTAATCAAAGCAAGTGCCGCCGGCTTCGGTAACGATGGGCAGAAGTGCGGCAATATCCCAAGGGTTCATTTTCGGGTCAATCATGATGTCGGCGTTGCCCGCCGCAACAAGGCAGTGTCCGTAGCAATCGCCCCAAGTTCTGAACAGGCGCGTTTTGCCGCGTAGGTCGTCGAGCGGAGAAGTGGATTTTCCAAAAATGTAATCTTCGCTTGTGGCGCAGAGCAAAGCGTCTTCAACTTTTTTGATGTTTGAAACCGAAAGGCGTTGGAAGTTGCAGAATGCGCCACCGCCTTGTTCCGCATAAAAAATTTGATTGAGCGCAGGGAAGTTGACGACGCCGACAATCACTGTGCCGTCGGCTTCAAGCCCAATCATGTTGCCATAAAGCGGAACGCCGTGAATGAACGACTTTGTGCCGTCAATCGGGTCAATTACCCAACGCCGCCCCGACTTGCCTTGCTTTTCGCCCGACTCTTCGCCCAAAAATCCATCTTTCGGAAAGGCTTTCAGCAAGCGGCTTCGGATTAACTTTTCGGCTTGTTTATCGGCTTCGGTTACAGGCGATTTATCGCGTTTGTGTTCCACTTTAAGCGAACGTTGTCGGAAGTATTTCAAGGTCAGCGTGCCGGCTTCTACGGCAACTTCAAGCGCAAGTTCAAGTTCTTTCGTCATGATTTTTGAGTTTTCTTGTTGGAGTTACATTAAATCGCCGAGCGGACCTAAATCAATGTTGAGGTCTTTTCGGTCGATGTTGAACGCCTTGCAGAGGTCATCGATGCGAGCGTCAAGTTTCATCATGGTTTCGCCGATGCGTTCAATTTCTTCGTCGCTAAGTGAGCCAGCGTCCATTCGGCGCAGGGCTTGTTTTTCCATGAGTTGTTTTAGGAGTTCAATCAAGGTGAGCACGAGTTGCGCGAGTCCTTGTTCGGCGTTTTCAGGCGAAATGTTGATGCGTTTCGGAAGCGTGCCAATCGTTGCGTCAAGGGCTTTGAGTTCGTTTGCGAAATCAATCTCGGCGGCGGGCTTCTCTGAATCGGTGTCAAGGAGATGTTGGTTCATTGGAATCACGCAGTTGTGGTGAAGTGTATTTGGCTTTTAGCCGATTCAAAGTTTCTTGGGAACAAACAAGCAAACGCAAATCAATCACAATGAGCTCGACATCGGCAACGGAAAGCACCACATCGCCCGAAATGAAGACGCCTTTGTCAAGCACACGGTCTAAGAGTTCAAGCAAGGTAACATTGCGTTGATATAACGATGCAGGCTTTTTCATTAGATTGCAAATTCAAATTGAACAAAGATAAACACATCACATCATTATGCCGACTGCTTTTGAGAGCGACCCAAAGCCCTACAAAGTCTTGGAGTCCAAATATCTTTTCAAGCGTCCTTGGCTGACGGTGCGCGAAGAGCGATTAGAACTTGAATCGGGCGGAATCATTGAACAGTTCTATGTTTTTGAGTATCCGCGTTGGGTCAATGTCGTGGCACTAACGAAGGAAAACGAAGTCGTGTTGATTCGTCAGTATCGACACGCGATTGGCGAAGTATATTTTGAAATTCCCGCAGGCGTGTGCGAAGATGGCGAAGACTTGCTCGAAGCGGCACAGCGCGAACTCTTGGAAGAAACAGGCTACGGCGGCGGCGAGTGGTCGCTCTTCATGACGCTGTGCGCGAATCCTTCCATTCAAGCCAATCGAACTTATACCTTTCTTGCGCGAGATGTCGAGAAGCAAGCCCACCAACAACTCGAGGCAACCGAAGAAATTACCGTCCATCTCAAATCGCCCGAAGAAGTCAAAGCGTTAATTTTTCAAGGCGAGTTTATTCAAGCCTTGCATACTGCGCCACTCCTGAAATTTTTGCTGACACTTAAAGAGGACACGCATTGAACAAACTTGCACCGACGTGGATTCTTCGCTTCGCTGAGAATGTGGATTTTTTGTTTCACTCAGAGTGCCAGTGTAGTTAATGTGAATAGTGAAGAATGGCTTGCTTCTCGGGGTCCTTGCTACTTACTACTCGTTGCCCATGCTTCTGTGGCACTTTGAATGATTTGATAAAACTCATCGACCTTCAAACTTGCGCCGCCAACAAGTGCGCCGTCGATATTGGGCATTTGAAACAACTCTTTGGCGTTTGAGCCTTTCACACTGCCACCGTATTGAATGAGAAGACGCTCCGCAACGCTATCAGAATACATCGCGCTAATCAAGTTGCGAATGAAAAGATGCACGGCTTCGGCTTGTTCGGGCGTCGCCGTTTTGCCCGTGCCGATTGCCCAAACCGGCTCGTAGGCAATCGTGATATGTTGCATTTGCGACTCTGAAACGCCGTTCAAGGCGCCGCGAACTTGCGTTTCAACAACTTTTTCTGTAATTCCACTTTCGCGTTCGTCGAGCGTTTCGCCAACGCATAAAATCACCGATATTTCTTCCAACAAAACTTTTTTGACTTTCTTGTTGATGATGGCGTCTGTTTCGCCGAAGTATTGTCGGCGTTCGGAG
>CALGMC010000298.1 GCA_937959145.1 uncultured Chlorobiales bacterium | reverse complement strand
CGATATGCACAACGAATACGGCACGAAAGGCACTTTCGAAGGCGTAGGGCAGAAGTCCGTCAAAGGCTTGCAACCTTTATTTGCACATCGCGGAAAAGTGAAAGTCTATTCGCTCGATAAAGAAGGCTCTCAACGGCGCGGCGCACGATGCGACCATGAAGTCCGCATTAGCGTTGAGCAAATCGAACCCGAAGATATTTTGCTCTTGCAAGAAGAACTTCGGCTCAACCCCACCGCCGCTGAATACACCTACATCTTGAAAAATGCCTTCGCTGGTCATGATAATAATCCTTGGCTTACCGAGTTTATGAACCTGATGGATAGCGGCGACCAAGCGGCGATTGAAGACTTTGCCAGCCGCCACAACCTTCTCACTTCATCAATGCAAGCCTTGTGGCGACGCTTAGAACGGCTTCGGCGGAATTGCAACTTCTTGGACTTCAATCCACGCAAAGAAAAAATCGATGTGATTGATCATTTGATTACCGATTTGCTCAATGGCGTCAGCGTGGTTGTCGAGTTCGGTAAATACGACAACATGATGAGCTACTTGCTCGTCGCCAACATCATCACGCGCCGTGTTGAAGAAACCTACAAAGAGCGAACTGACAACTACCTTCGCACACAGAACGAAGCCGATAAGCCGAAACAACTTGTCATCACGGTTGAAGAGGCGCATAAATTTCTCAATAAGCGTGCGGCGGCGCAGACGTCGTTTGGTAAAATCGCACGCGAACTGCGCAAGTATTATGTTTCGCTTTTGCTCGTCGACCAGCGTCCGTCAGGCATTGATGATGAAATTCTCTCGCAAATTGGCACGAAAATCGTCGCCGCACTTTCTGACGAAAAAGATATTAACGCAGTTCTTTCAGGCGTTTCTAACGCCAGCGGTTTGCGAAGCATTTTGGCAAGTTTGGATACGAAACAGCAAGCACTCATTATGGGACACGGCGTTCCAATGCCCGTTGTGGTGAAAACGCGCAACTATGACCAAGCATTCTATGAAGCCATGGGCGTTTTTGAAGGCGAGAAAAAACGCGAGAAAATTCGAGCTGACCTTGACAAAGCATTTTGAATCATGAACCAATATGTCCTTCTTCTCGAGATTTCTCATTACTTGGCTCGTTGATGCAGTTGCCGTCTATTGCGCCGCCACCTTTATCGATGGGATTACGATTAAAGGCTTAGGCACAACGCTTCTCGCCGCACTGGTTATCGGCTTGCTCAACGCGATTGTGAAGCCTGTTTTCATTCTCTTTTCAATTCCGCTGATTGCCTTGACGTTTGGACTGTTCTTGCTTGTCATTAACGCCGTGATTCTTGTGGTTGCGGCATATTTCGTGCCTGAATTTCGTGTGGAAAGTTTCGGCGCGGCAGTCTTAGGCTCAATCGTCATTACGGTTGTCTCGTGGATTTTGGGCATGGTGCTCCAACCGAAAAATTAAAAGGCGGACTTTTCCTCCGCCTTCTTTCCGCCTACCTCTTTTCGCCTATTTCTTCTTGCTTACTTGATGAGCAACATTTTCTTCGTCTCTGAAAACGCGCTCGTTTCCAAGCGATAGAGATAGACGCCGCTGGCTAAATTCGTGGCATTAAACGAAACCGTGTGCGTTCCTCTCGATGTGCGTCCGTTCAAGAGCGTTTGCACTTCGCGACCGCTTGCGTCAAAGACCCTTAATCGCACAACATCATCTTGCGGCAACGTGAATTGAATTGTTGTAGACGGGTTAAATGGGTTTGGAAAGTTTTGGGCAAGTTCAAATCCCGCAGGGCGGTTTTGCAGAGGCACCGTGCTTGTGGCTGACACGACGACGGTTTTATTTGGCGCAAAGTTCCATGCGTCGCCTGCGCTATTGCCGTTGAAGTTGACACTGTTGCCGTTAGCATACAGGATTGCATTTCCTGCGGTGTTTGGTGCCGTGAACGTGAAGTCGAATGTAACGGCGTTATTTGCGGGGGCTTTTGGCACGCTATGCGTGAGTTCATTTCCGACTTTGCGCAGTCCGCTTCCTTGCACCACATCGAGCGTTCCTGACGAAGTGGCGATGTTCGTTCCGCCGCGCACCAGCGGTCCGCCTGTGATAGTTACGGTGTAGGTGTTTGTTGAGCCGATTAAGACCGTATCGGGTCCTGTGATGGTTACGCTCACAGCAGAAGAAGCGGCTCCATGGCAGGTGCATCCACTTCCGTTGAGTTGTGTTGCGCCTGTTCGTCCGCCCGAATTGCCTTGCACATAAAGCGCGTAGCCAAGTGTTAAGACTGAACCGAGTAAGAATGTGAGCAGTGTTTTAGCGTGTATTTTCATAGTCAAGGGTTATTTGTGTGATTAGAACTTCAATGCGATTTGCTTTATAGCACGTTCCCAAATGTTCCCAAATGCGCAACGCGCTTGTCGGAAATTTCGCCTTGAATCTCGAGTAAGTAGTTTATTTCAAACGGCTTCTTGCGCGTTGGAATGGCTTCGCATCGTAGCGCGTGCGGAATGTAGGGCAGTGCCTCTTGTAGCGTGTTGCTGATTATGACGCTCTTTTCGTTTTCTTGCGAAAGATTCAAGCGCGATGTGGCTGAAGCGATGATGTAAAACTGTGTTTTGTTTTCCTTGATGTCGTTGATAGCACGCTTCAACACATGCAGTCCGTATCGCTCGGCGGCGCGTTCAGAGGCGATAACGAGTTGCGCTTTGTTGCCTGATTCGGCAAGCCACTTTGCGCTACCCGCCGTGTCGTAAGTTTCAACAGGCTTTAAGTGTTTATGGCGTCTGAAAAGTTTTTGGCACTGTGCGAGGGCTTGCCAATGCGAGTGAACTTCGGTTGCTGTTTTTATTGAACTCCCTTGCACGCCAAGCAAGCAATGTAAAATTGGAATTGTCGATTCGGCTAAAATTTTAATGCGTTTTTGAAATCGCCATAAAAGTTCTGCATTTTCCTTCACCACGCCTGCAACGGCGTTGGCAATTGGAATGGCGGCGCAATCAACTTGCTTTTTGAGAACGGCTTCGAAGATGCGCTCAAATGTCGGAAACGGAATTGGCTTGCCGATTTTTTCGGC
>CALGMC010000297.1 GCA_937959145.1 uncultured Chlorobiales bacterium | reverse complement strand
TGATAACGAAAATACACATCGAGAATCGTGGCAAGTTCGCCGATAAATTGTGGCGGGAGCACAAGCGATTCAAGGTCGCGGGGGGTTGAGGCGGCAATGCGTTCAATCAAGCGATAAACTTCAACGGAAATCAGTCGTCCTGAAACGCCTTGTGCAATGGCTTCCTCGCGAATGGCAATGCCCCCCAAATCAGGCACGAGCAAAAGGTCTTGATTGGCACGGCTTTCAAGTGTGCTTAAAATTGGCTTGCCCGAAACGACGCACTCCTTAAAACTTGGCGTGAATCCTAAATGCGAAATGAGTTTGATTTGGAAATAAAACACAAGGTTCAGCGCATTGTCATTGAAGCGATTGAGAAGGTTGAGCGTCTCTAAAAGCAGGTTGAAAATTTTAAGGTTCGGCTCGTCATCTTCGGTGCAAAGTCGCACGAGTTCGAGGATTTGGTGCATCGCGCTTAATTTCTCGAGCGACGCCGTCAGCGCGAAGAACGATGTTTTCAGCGAGGCGTCGGAGATGTTTTGAATGTCGCGGGTTGATTTTTTGTAAAGCACAATCGAGATATGAGAGCCGACTTCGAAGGCAGAAGCAAACTTGCTTTGCGTGCTCCGCGCGCCTTTGGCAATGGCGGAAATGCGCCCGAACTCTTTGGTGTAGAGCGTCAGAATTTTGGATTGGTCGCGGTAATCAATCGAGCGGAGCACGATGGCGTCAGTTTTTTTTATCATGAGTGTGCAAAGTGTTTGAGTGCGCGAAATTGCTCAATCGCGTCGTTCAAATGGCGTTTTAGGAGCATCGGCTCGCCAGCAGGATTAGCGATAAACTCTTTGAGCGCAAGCATCGTGGCACGGCGACAAATGAACTCAATATCGGCGCCTGAACAGCCGTCCGTTTCGCGAGCCAGCGCGCTGAAATCGAGCGGTTCGCAAGACTTATGGCGCAAGTGAATTTTGAAAATGGCTTCGCGTGCGGCTTCGGAAGGCATCGGAATTTCAAGCGTGAGTTCAAACCGACCGCTACGCAAGAGTGCCTCGTCAATCATATCAATTCGGTTGGTAGCGGCAAGCACCACAACGCCGTTGAGTTCTTCAATGCCGTCCATTTCCGCCAAGAACTGTGCCACAACGCGCTCACTGACGCCCGATTCGCCCGACTTACGGCGCGGCGCAATCGCATCAATTTCATCAAAGAAAATTAGCGACGGCGCGGCTTGTTTAGCGACTTTGAAAATTTGCCGAATGGCTTTTTCCGATTCGCCAATGTAACGCGAGAGCAGTTCCGCACCTTTGACCGAGATAAAATTCACGCCTGTCTCCGACGCCGCCGCTTTGGCAAGCATGGTTTTGCCTGTGCCCGGCGCGCCATAAAGCAAAATGCCTTTCGCGCCTCTTGCGCCGAGTTTGGCAAACGCCTC
The DNA here is from genome assembly GCA_937959145.1 of uncultured Chlorobiales bacterium. Classification (GTDB taxonomy): domain Bacteria; phylum Bacteroidota; class Chlorobiia; order Chlorobiales; family Thermochlorobacteraceae; genus JANWWM01. Next base: position 4,886 of record CALGMC010000297.1, on the reverse strand, counting down.
TTTGTAGCGAAGCGGAAACTCAATGGCTTCGATAAGTTCCTGCTTAACGGCATCTAACCCGCCGACATCGTCCCAACGCACATTCGGCACTTCAACAAAGACTTCGCGAATTGCCGACGGCTCAACTTCGCGCAAGGCTTCGCGGAAATTATCCATTGTAACCTCGAGCGCAAGCAATTTTTCAAACGGAATTTCGGACTGCTCGAAATCAATGCTCGGAATGATTTGTCGAATCGCGCTCATCGCGGCTTCGCGGCATAAGGCTTCTAAATCTGCGCCCACAAAGCCGTGCGTAATTTCAGAGAGTTTCTCGAGCGAGACATCGGCACTGAGCGGCATGCCGCGCGTGTGAATGTTCAAAATTTCCAAGCGTCCGCGTTGGTCGGGAATGGGAAGTGTGATTTCGCGGTCGAAGCGACCGGGACGGCGCAAGGCAGGGTCAAGTGCGTTGGGAATGTTGGTTGCGCCAATGACAATAATTTGTCCGCGCGATGCCAAGCCGTCCATCAGCGTCAGGAGTTGCGCCACGACGCGCTTTTCGACTTGCTTTTCGCTCCCCATATCTTCGCGTTTAGCGGCGATAGCGTCAATTTCATCGATGAAGATAATTGCGGGCGATTTGCGAGCGGCTTCTTCGAAGAGCGAGCGCAAGCGGCTTTCGGATTCGCCGTAAAGTTTGCCCATAATTTCGGGCGCGGAAATGCTCGTGAAGTAAGCGTCGGTTTCGTTGGCAACGGCGCGCGCAATCAATGTTTTGCCTGAACCGGGCGGACCGTAAAGCAAGACGCCCTTCGGCGCACGAATCCCCAATCGCTCAAAAAGTTCGGGATATTTCAGCGGCAGTTCAATCATTTCGCGAATCCGCTGAATTTGATTGCCAAGTCCGCCAATGTCTTCGTAAGCCACGCCGAGCGGACGCTCTTTTGAGAACTCTTGTTCGAGTTTGATTTGCGTAGAAGATGTAATCACGACTGCACCCTCAGGAACGCTTGCCAACACTTTGAACTCCGACGGCTTCATGCCGAAAAAGACGGTGCGAAGTCTATCGCCCGTCATCACAGGCGTGCCGTCGAGCAGAGAAGCAAGGTATTTGGAATCGCGCTCGGTTTTGAGAGTGCCGGAAATTGGCTGTAAGACAACTTTCGTTGCGGGCTGTATAACAACTTTGCTAACAGAAATTTTTTCATCGAGTCCAACGCCTGCATTTTCGCGAATAATGCCGTCCAACTGAATGATAGATTTGCCGCGTTCTTCGGCGTAGCACGGCATGGCTTTGGCGACGGTTTTGCGCTTGCCTTCCAAGAGCAAAATATCACCGCCTTGTGCGTCAATGCGGCGCATATCTTCGGGGTCTAAGCGCACAATGGCGCGTCCGACATCTTTGGCTAATCCTTCTTTGACTTTGAGTGAAAGCATCATCGTTAAACAAGTTTGAAGTTTGATGGTTTGTGTTTGTCATTGCGAACACAGTGAGGAATCCATTTGAATGCTTTTGGATTTTTCGCTACGCTCAGAATGACCGCGTCGTTAATGAATAATGAAGAATCGCTTTTGTCATTCCGAACGCGGTGAGGAATCCATAATGAAGTCAATCAATGAAACAGCGATAAAACCTTCTCCGATTGTGCCTCCCAATTCAGAACCTCGCGTGCGGCACGGCATTGCTCGCGGTAAAATGAAAGTTCATCACAAACATGCAAAATGGCTTGAACGATTTCTTTCGTCTCCAACGCCGTTGCAACGCCAACACGATAACGCTCAATGATTGGCATCATAGCAGGCAAATGGCTTACAATCGGTGGCGTTTCGCAAAGCACATATTCAAAGAGTTTATTTGGCAAAGCCAGTTCATAACTTTTTGAAATCGGCTCAATGAGCGCAAGCCCAATATCTGCCGACGCCGTGTATTGCAAAAGCGTGTGATAAGGAACTGCCCCAAGCGCAAACGCACGTGCGGAGAGATTCCGCCGCATGATTTCTTCACGAGTTTGGTTCAGCAAAACGCCATCGCCAAGCATCACGAGTGCGAAGCGTTCGGGCAATTCTGCAAGTGCATCAAGCATCTTGAAAATGCCGCGCCCTTCGCCCATCATACCTTGATAGAGCAAAACAACTGCATCAGAAGAGAGTTGAAGCAAGTCGCGAATGAAGTTACTGCGTTCAACTGTGAATCGGCGCGGAAAATTGTAAATCGTTTTGGGAAGCGGAATGCCGTAGCGCGATTTGAGAATCTCAGAATCAAGGTCGCCTGTGGTGAAGACGGTCGCATCGGAAATGAAGAGTTCTTCGAGAAGCGACCAAATAGTTTGCTTTGCTTTTTTGCCTGAAAGCGCGCCAATGGCGAAGTAAAGTTCGCGCGAGTCATAAAACAATCGTGCGCGATTCAGCCGCGCCAGCATTGAGGCAATCGGCAATGAAAAAACATCTTCGGCGCAATAAAACTCGGCTTGAATTGAAAAGGCTTTCGGCAAAAGCGCGCGGTAAAAGGCAAGAAACTTGCGTGCGCCACGAAGGTTTGAATCAATTTTGACCGAAAAAACCGTGCATCGCTCAAACTCGAAGACTTCATCGCTTGTCGCCACTTGCAGAAGCGCAAGGCGCGAGCATAAAGGCGAGAGCGTGTGAATTAAGTTTTGCAGACGCGCATCGAAGCGAATATCTCCAAAGAAGATGAAGCAACCGTCGTAGGTCATTCGGTCGGGTGAAGCGTTCCGTTAAAGAGGAGCGCGAAGAGAATCACGCCCAGCACAATGCGATAAACGATGAAAAGGTAAGTCGAATTTTTTTTGAGGTAATTGAGAAGAAAGGCGATCGAGTAGTAGCCGACAACGCCTGAAACGACAGTCGCAGTCGTGAGCGTCAGAATGCCGTCGGTTGTAGCGAAAAGGGCTTCGCGTGCTTTGACGAGTTGATAAACGCCGGCGGCAAAAATGGACGGAAGCGAGAGCAGAAATGAGAATCGTGCCGCCGTTTCGCGCGTCATGCCAAGAAACAATCCGCCCGTGATGGTAACGCCTGCACGCGACGCACCGGGAATAAGTGCCACGCATTGCGCTAATCCCACGACGATGGCTTCAAACCAAGAAAGGTCGGTGAGTTCCTTCTGCTTTTCGCCTTTCTCAATGCGTGCCTTGACCAAAAACTCGGCAAACATCAGCACAAGCGCAAGGGCGATAAGCGTTGCCGCAATCACATAAAGCGAGCGGAAAGTGGTTTCGATGTAGGTTTTCAGAAGCACGCCCGAGACGACAATCGGAATTGTGCCGATGACAATCATATAGCCCATGCGCGAATCGAAACTTTCAAACGGCGCGCCGCGAAGCGTGTTTTGAACGGTTGCCGTCGCAATGCGAAGAATATCGCCATAAAAGTAATAGAGCACAGCAACGAGCGTTCCGATTTGAATGACGGCGGTAAATGCCGCGCCTGGGTCGCTCCACCCGAAGAGCGCAGGCACAATGCGCAAATGCGCCGTGCTACTAATCGGAAGAAATTCGGTTAAGCCTTGAACAATGCCAAGCACAATGGCTTCGAGAATGGACATGTGGTTGTGCGTTAGGTTGAAAAGTTGCGATGTGGTTTGTTTGAAAAAAGCGTGCGAAGTTACGAAAGCGGCGGGCTAAAAAAATGAACGGACGCAAAAGCATAGTGCCGATGCGTCCGTTCTACCAAGCGACCAACTAAGAAAGAACAGAGAAGAAAGAACAAATCCGAACTACTTCACCAAGAGCATTTTCTTTGTTTGCACAAAACTGCCCGCATTCAGCCGATAGAAATACACGCCGCTGGAAAGGTTATAGGCAGAGGCGTTAAGGCTGAACGAGTAATAGCCTGCATTTTGCCAAGCATTAACGAGCGTTGCGATTTTGCGCCCTGTGATGTCGTAGAGTTCCAACTTCACGGAGCTGTTTTCAGGAAGTTGATATTGAACAATCGTTGTTGGGTTAAATGGATTCGGGAAGTTTTGCGCGAGCGCGAACTCGGTCGGCTTCAAGGCTTCGGTGATGTGGACTTCGATGGCTTTGTCGCTGTATTCATGCACGGTGCCGTCGAGGTCAAAGGAGCGGAGAAGGTAGCGATATGTTTTGCCTTGTTCGGTTCGGGCGTCGGTGTAGGCGTATTGAGTGGGTTCGAGCGTGGTGCCGCGTCCGCGCAGGGCGGGCGTATTGTGATAGTTCGCAATCACTTCGGTAAAGCCGTCGTGAATGCGTCGGATTTCAAAGCCGAGATTGTCTTGTTCGGTGGCGGTTTCCCACGCAAGTTTCACGCCCTCGTTGGTGGAAACGCCCGTGAAGGTCGTCAGCGAGACGGGGAGCGGCGCGTCTTCCGTCGTCGTCAAGAGGAAGGGCGAGAAGGAACTGACGCCGCTAATGCGAATCGTGTCGTTAGGTTCGTCTTGACTGTCTTTATTCTTGCGTTCCCAGAGCGTGCCTGTCCAATGATAGCACTGCATCGCGCTTTCGTTGAAGGTGAAGGGGAAGTCGCTGGCGTCGTATTTGAAGGCGATGTCGGCAGTAATGCCGCTGGCGTCAATATCCCAATAGCGCACGGCTCTGCCTGAAACTGCCGAGAGCCCCACTTGTGCCGAAGCAGGAAGCGAATCGTTGCGAACATAGCGAATGTTGGCGGAGCCGATGCCGCTCGTCGCCCGCATGCGCACAGGGCGGAATCGTGTCGAGTCGCCGATATACCAAATTCTATCCGCTAAATCCACAGGGCGACGCAACCTGCCATTGATGCGCGAAGGAACAGGTTTGGTGAGGTCGGGAATGATGTTATTCGTTACCGTCATCGTGCGCGGCTCGACCATGTTGAGCAAGGTTTCATTTCCGAAATCTAAGTTGTTTGTAATCACATCGTTTTCAATGGCGATATTGACGAGTCCA
>CALGMC010000296.1 GCA_937959145.1 uncultured Chlorobiales bacterium | reverse complement strand
TCGCCTTCCACGCGCACTTCGTTAGAAACTTCGTGAATACGGTTAATGGCTTTGAGCAAGGTTGATTTCCCACAGCCCGACGGACCAATCAGAGCGACAACTTCACCTTTTCGCACGTCTAAATTGATGTCGTAAAGGGCTTGGCTTTGCCCGTAAAAAAATTTCAGCTCTTTGACTTCAAGCACGGTCGGCGCGTTTTCAGGGGGCACACGTTGAGCAGATGGCTCTTTGGGTAAGTCGTTGGGAGTAGGCGTGCTGGTGAGTTTCGTGGTCGTAGCGTTTTCTTGCGGATTCGGCTTCATTCCGTTCAAATTAAATCAGGGTTTGAAGAGATTTTGAACTACAAATTTAAGAAAAAGTGCGCGCCGATTACATTAAGAAATTGTTTCAAACCTAAGGGAGAGACGGTGCGCAAATTGCGGCGCAATCCACAAAACATAACCACTATCGGCGAGAACTAAGCAACGCTCTTAGGCGTGTTCAAGGGTTGATGGAAATCCAACGCCGAAAGATGCCGTGCGATAGGATAATGAATCCCATGTTTCTTTTGTCGGGCTTCCTCAATCAAGAAGGAAATTGTGCGCAGAATGCCGACGACCGCAAAGAGAATCCAAATGCTCCACATCGTTCGCCCCTCCCACATGTTTAAGTTGAACTGCCTTCAGTTTTTTCATCGTGAAAGTGCAAGCAAGGTTTCAAAAATTCGAGTCTGAATTCGCCCGCAAACGCTTAAATTCCTATCAACCTTTGACAACATCAAACCTTTGTTTCAAACATGAAAAGACGCACGATTTCAGGCTCTGCCGTTGCCCTTGTAACCCCGTTCAAACGTGATGAATCGCTCGATGAAACTGCCTTACGGCGATTGGTGAACTTTCACATTGAAGGCGGAACAGATATGCTGATTCCATGCGGCACAACAGGAGAAGCCCCTGTGCTTTCCGCCGACGAACAGCGACGCATTATCGAAATTGTCAAAGACGAAGCGCGAGGCAGAATCCGCGTGATGGCAGGGGCAGGAAGCAATTCAACGCATCACGCCGTTGAACTCGCCAAAGCCGCCGAAAAAGCCGGTGCAGAAGCCATTCTTTCCGTTGCGCCCTACTACAACAAGCCCACGCAGGAAGGCTACTATCGCCATTTCCGCGCCGTTGCCGATGCCGTCTCTGTGCCCGTGATTCTTTACAACGTGCCAACGCGCACCAGTAGCAATGTCAGCGTTGAAACCATGCTTCGACTTGCAAGCGATGCGCCAAATATCATCGCCATTAAAGAAGCCTCAGGCAACATGGTTCAAGTGATGGAACTCTTGCGCAATCGCCCCGACCACCTTGCCGTGCTTTCAGGCGACGACCCGCTCACGCTTGCCATGATGGCAATGGGCGGCGATGGCGTGATTTCCGTTGCGGCAAACGAAGTGCCCAAAGCCGTCAAAGCCCTTGTCGAAGCCGTCTTTGCAGGCAATCTCGCCGAAGCCCAACGCTTGCACCACCGCTACATCAACCTCTTTTTGATGAACTTCATTGAGTCCAATCCGATACCCGTCAAATATGTGATGTCCAAAATGGGATTGATTGAAGAAGTCTATCGCTTGCCTATGGTTGAAGCCACAGCGGCGGCGAAAGCCAAACTCGATGCAGAAATGGAACGGCTCGGATTGCTTAAACCTGAAAGCGTTGCGTAACTAAAAGTGGCAAGAAAAGAGACCGCGAAGGAAAATTTTTATCAAAAAGTTTATGCCTTAGTGCGCCAAATTCCCGAAGGCAAAGTTTCGACTTACGGCGCGATTGCTGAAAAAATTGGAACGAAACTTTCGGCGCGAATGGTTGGCTATGCGTTAAGTCAATGCGTCGGGACTGATGTTCCGGCGCATCGTGTCGTCAATCGGTTTGGCGCGCTCACAGGCAAACATCACTTCGGACCGCCTGACCTGATGAAACGGCTTTTGCAAGACGAAGGCGTAACCTTCAACGCCGATGAAACGGTGAAAATGGACTTACACTTTTACGATTTCAAACGCCAACGTCGGCAACGGCAAACAGATAAATTTGGAAGTGGTAAAAACAAGGTGTAAGTTTCGCCAACGCTCCAAGCCAAAAACCACCGAACCTATATCGCGGAGTTCTGATTTTTATTTTGTAGTAGTCGTCGTAACGCTGTAACCTTTTACATTTATGCCGGTAGTATCTTCGGTTTTGCCGAAAGCGGCAACATTTTTCCGCGAACTCTTCGTCTTTTCCCCTCGTGCGAACAGAGCAGTAAGAACGCTTTTGCTAATTTCAGCCGCATTACACGCGCTTGAATTTGCAGTGTGCCTTATCTTCTTTGCGCAAATTTCAACTCCGTTTTTCGCGCCGCCCATTCCAACGCTTATCAATAGCGAAGAGAGTTTTCTTTATGCACATTCAATTATTCGGCAATACGGCTTTTTCGTGATTCAACTTTCCTTGCTTGCCGTTTTTGCGGCAACTGAGCCTGTGCGCTATCGCAACTTAATTCGTGTGCTCGCCTTGACAAGGCTCTTGATGGCGGGACTTGGATTTTATGTCTTTACGCAAGGCGAATTAACGCTCGCTCAAATAATCCCTGCTTGCGCGATTGATATAGCCCTTGCCGCGTTGCTCTTGCGTTACGCTCCAACGGAAATTCTCACTCACACAAAAGAGGCGGAACTGGCAAGTTTATCGGAAAAGAAATTTTTTGGCATTGCGCTCTCGCCCTCGCTTCAACGGCTTTCAATCCAAATCATGTGTCTTGTTGCGGGCGTGCTGTGGGTGCTGTGGGGACTTGGCTCGACGGTCTTTTGGGAAATCGGTGTTGCCAATATCAGTAGCGATGGAACAGCGGAAATGAACTTGCTCAATGCGATGCAAGCCAATCACATTGTGAGAAATCAGCAAGGCGTGATGCTCTTCGGCATTGGCTTAGCAACGATGCTTGGCGCGTATTTCTCGCTCTCGCATTTGCGAATCTTGGAATTTGTGATGGCGCAACAAATTATCAACGCGCTGAGTGCCATGATTGAGTTGCTCTTTGGAAGCATTTTATTCCCGCAGTTTCTGACGGTGTTTTCAGTGCAAGCTATCACGTTTTTGCTCTTTTATGGGCTTTACCCGAAGGAACAAGCGCGTGTGGCGATTCAGAGTGATACAAATTAGGAAGCAAGATGCGACAAGCAGAGTCAGAAGAGGAGTCGAAAGCGTTGCTGTGGCAACGACGAGCAGTTCAAGCCGTATTTGTTGTGATTAACCTTGTGCTGATAGAGACACGTTTGCCAAGTGTGGTTTGGGTAGTCGTTGGAGGCATATTTTGGTCGGCGGTGATTGTCATAACAGTAACGAACGGTCCAATCGTGTGCAGTTGGGTCTGTTGGCTTGGCGCGGCGCAGGATTGGGCAGAGCCGTTGGCACGACGGCGTGTAAAACTTAATGCGAATTTTTGGCGTGCATTTACGCTTGCGGTAGCGGTATTGTGGGCACCTGTGTCGTGGCTCATTCGTCCCGATACGATGCACGCGATTACCGTGCCGTTTGGGTTTAACTACACGAACATTGATGCGCATGTATTGCAAGTGGCATTTTTCGTGATGGTAGGCGCGTCGGTGATGCTGTTAGGAAAGCGCGGTGCGTGTGTGCACTTTTGTCCGCTCTTGTTAGTGGCGCGGTGGGCGCGACTTAAAAATTGGACGCGCTCGTTTCGCCTCTCAAAAGTCTTCGGGAAGCCTGTGATTATCAATCAACAGCCTGCAAGGCGCGTCTAACGATTTTTTGTTCTTTCTTTCAATAACATTAACAACTTATTTGGAGGATTCAGTATGAATAGCAACACCAAAATCAAACTTCTCTCAGGCTTGATGTGGGTTCTAGCCGCCTGGGAACTCTTAAACGCACTTGGCTCAACGATATTTTTGAGCTGGGGTGCTTCGCTATACGGCTGGCAGGATTACGCAAGTAATTCACAAACCAGCATTGTCTTTCACCAATACGGCATGGTTTTGTATGTATTGGCGGTCGCATATGCGATTATCGCAACCGATGTGGTCAAATACGAAAAACTGCTCTGGATTGTGGTGGTCGAGCAAGTCGTTGGTGCTATCACCTCGACGGTGGAAGTATTGAACGCGGCGCAAATCATTAGTTGGTCGAACTTTGCCTTCGTTCATACGCCGCAAGCCATCATTATTGCGCTCCTATGGTTTTTGCGACCATCGGCATCAGCGAACGACAACAATCGTCAAGCCGTGCCTGCGACGAACTAAAATTGCTGTAAGTGAAGCAAAAGAAAAGCCCGATGCGTTGATGGCATTGGGCTTTTTGTTTTCAATTCAGGTGCAAAGCGAAAAAGTTACCTGAAAGTAGGCTTTGTTCTGATAATTATTCGCCTTCGGGCTTTTCGGCTTGTTTCATGGACTGAACTTCGAGGCGAATTTCTTGTGCTTTTCGCTTCAAATCCGCCATGTGTTTGCGCACGCGCGTGCCAGCAGATTTGTTTCCCTTCTCGTAAAACTTGCGAAAATCCTCTTCAAAGGAAGCGACCATCGCTTTGAGTTCTTCGTAGGCTTTCATAATGCTCAATTGTTATAGGTTGTAAAAAACGGAAGAGCGCACTATGACGCTCTTCACAACGATAAAAGTTACACTTTGGCGACCTTTTCGCGCAAGGCTTTGGCATCGTCCATAAATTTCTGTAATCCAATATCGGTAAGCGGATGTTTGGCAAGTTGCTCAATAACTTTGAACGGAATCGTCGCTACGTCGGCACCAAGAAGCGAACACTCAACGACGTGGACGGGGTGGCGAATACTCGCCGCCAGAACTTGTGTCGGGATTTCAAAGTTGCGGAAGATGGTAACGATTTGCTCAATGAGCAACATGCCGTCGGTAGAAACATCGTCCAAGCGTCCGACAAACGGGCTAACGTAGGTTGCGCCGGCTTTTGCGGCGAGCAGGGCTTGGTTGGGCGAAAAAATGAGCGTGGCGTTGGTGCGAATGCCTTTGGAGGAAAGTGCCTTAATGGCTTTGATGCCTTCAACGGTCAGCGGGCATTTGACGACAACATTCTCGTGAATCTCAGCAAGGGCTTCACCTTCGACAACCATTTCGCTGGCTTTGAGCGTCGTAACTTCCGCGCTGACGGGACCATGGACCATCTCGCAGATTTTTTTGATGTGGTCTCGGAACGCTTCGTAGGTGAGCGGTTTAACTTCTTTGGCAATCAGCGACGGGTTAGTCGTAACGCCGTCCAAGACCCCAAGACTTTGCGCCTCGCGGATTTCATCTAAATTCGCCGTGTCAATGAAAAATTGCATCGTCGGTAAGAGTTAAAAGGTTGAAAAATAACGCCAAGATAAAAAGAGGTGAGAGAATTTCCCCTCACCTCGTCCTTGCCTATTTTGATAGAACACAAGTCTGAACACAAGTTAATTCGTCTCAACCGTATGCTTTGTGGCGAGCATCGCATTGAAGTTTTTAGCAACACGCCCTTTCCACGAGCCTTTGTGATAGCCGTAACCGGCAATGAGTGGGAAGGTAACGGTGGCTTCGCCGAAAACCATTTGTTCGTAAGCCGTATCGACCTTGCCCCAAGAACTGGCTTCTTTCAAGGTTGAGCCTGAAAGCGCGCCGTCGCGCTCGTCGGCAACGGTAAGTTGAATCGCATATTTGTGCATGGAAACATCTTCATAGCCTAAGACTTCCGCCGCCACGACAATGTCTTGCGTGAAGTTTTTCGGAACGCCACCGCCAATCATGAAAATGCCGGTTGTCGGATTTTCAATTTTGATGCGTGTGAGTTCCAAAAAGTCTTTGCCCGAATCAAACGAGATGTGCGAATCGGGGTTGTTCCATTGATGATGCACAATGCCGAAGCCTGCCGAGCAATCGCTGAATGCGGGAATGAAAATCGGAACGCCCTTGCGATAAGCGGAAAGCACAATGGAATTGGCATTTGGGTGATGCTTTTCCAAATACTTTCCAAATTCAACCATCAATTCGCGCGAAGAGTAGGGCTTCGGCGGAAGCGAGCCGAAAATTTTGGCGGTGGTGTCGTCGCACACGCGCAAATCATCTTCGTCGATGTAGGTGTCGTAGATGCGGTCGATGTGAAGTTCGCGCAGAATGGCGTCGTCGACGAAAGGCGTGCCGATGTAATGCTTAAAGCCGAGTGCCTCGAAGAAATCTTGGTCAATGATGTTCGCACCCGTAGAGACGACAGCATCAACCATGTTGTTTTCAATCATATCCACGATGATTTGCTTCAATCCCGCGCTAATGAGCGAACCAGCAAGCGTGAGAATCACGGCGCAATCTTTTTCGGCAAGCATCATGTCGTAAATCTTTGCCGCACGGTTAAGGTTGCGCGCTTGGAATGCCATTTTCTCCATTGCTGAAACCATGGGCACAACATTATACGCTTTCATATCGATGTGCTCGATGGTCTCTTTTAAGAAATCTGCTTTACTAAAAGTCTTTTGCTCTGACATTTTCATTATCGTCGTTTAGATGGTTGAAGTAAATGATTAAAGAAAAAACGGTTGAAAAATGGTTGTAAATAAAAAAAGGGCAAGCGGACTATATCACACGCCCAAAATAACTGGATGCTGCTTCCTTCCGGACCTGACATGGTTGAGTTACTGGACGCTGTATAGGACTTGCCCGAAACTTAATACTTTTTCAAAACAATACGGATTTCGGAAATCACTTATGACTTTCAAAAAACAAGGGCGCAAAAATAGCA
>CALGMC010000295.1 GCA_937959145.1 uncultured Chlorobiales bacterium | reverse complement strand
CATCTTCAATTCTTCCGAGCCGAAAATGGTTGCCACAACGAGAATGGTCTGCACGCCGTCGTTGTAAAGCAAATAAGCGACGAGATATTTCAGCGTTTCGGGAAGGCGTTTGATGTCGCGGAAGGTTCGCGCAAGTTCCTTAAATCCGATGCCTAAATACGTTTCGCCTTGTTTGAGCAACTGAACGGCATAGCGCGAGCGCACCATTGCAAAGGTGAACATCGAAAACCCCAGCCACCACACGCCTGCGGAGGCAAGGCAAATTCTTACGGCGTCGCTTGTGGTTAAGCCAAGCGAGTCGCGCAAAGTGAAGAAGATGAGATTGAGAAGCAAGAGCAAGCCGCCGCCCAAGTAGCCAAGCCCCCAGCCAAACGACGAGACGCGGTCGTGCTGTTCTTTTGTCGCAATGTCAGGAAGGAAGGCGTTGTAAAAGACCATTGCCGCACCGAAGGCGATATTAGCGATGATGTAAGCCCCTGCGCCGAACCAGTGCCGTCCGTCGTCAAGCCCAATGAGTGCAATGGTTGCCGTTGAGCCGATTATCGTGAAGAAAAGCAAGAACTGTTTGCGGCGTTTGGAGTAATCAGCAATCGCGCTGAGTAGCGGCAGGAAAAATGCTTGAAGCAATACGGAAATCGATGTGCAGTATGCAAAGAGCGAATCGTATTTGATGGGAACGCCTGCGGCGTAGAGCAAGCCGTTTGAATCGCTGGCGGCTTTGGCAAGGGCGGTGAGATACGGACCTAAAAAAACCGTTACAACCGTTGTGCTAAATGCGCTGACCGCCCAATCATACATTGCCCACCCGAAAATCGTGCGCTTGTCGTTTTGTGCGGGCGCGTCTTTTCTTTCTGATGTGGCTTGCATCTTTGGGCGGTGCTTCAACAGACTTATGAAAGTTTTTCCGTCAAGAACGCTTTGACTTGCGAGAGGTTTAGCCGCTCTTGATTGCCAGTATCGCGATAGCGCACGGTTACGGTTTGGTCGTTCAATGTGTCGTGGTCAATCGTGAAGCAGAAGGGTGTGCCGGTTTCGTCTTGTCGGTAGTAGCGTTTGCCGATTGAGCCTGCGTCGTCGTATTGCACTTTGAAGTGGCGTTTCAAATCGTGATAAAGTTTTTCGGCGATTTCAGGCAAGCCATCTTTTTTTGTGAGCGGAAAAATGCCGGCTTTGACGGGTGCGAGTTCAGGTTTGAGTTTGAGAATCACATGTGGCTCGCCGTCTTCGATTTGTTCGGTATAGGCGTCGCAGAGCACCATGAGAAAATTTCGGTCGCACCCCGAAGAAGTCTCGATGACGTAGGGAATGTATTTTTCTTTCGTTTCGGTGTCGCTATACATCATGTTTTTGCCTGAATACTCTTGATGGCGGCGCAAGTCGAAATCGGTGCGCGAGTGAATGCCCTCGATTTCCTCTGTGCCGAATGGAAACTTGTATTTGATGTCGAAGGCGGCATCGGCGTAGTGCGCGAGTTTTTCGTGTTGATACCAAACGAGGTTTTCAGGCTTAATGCCAAGCCGCTCGATGTGCCAATTCATGCGCGTTTCTTTCCACATCTCGAAGGCGTCTAACTGCGTGCCCGGCTTAACGAAATACTGCATTTCCATTTGCTCGAACTCAATCATTCGGAAAATGAAATTGCCTTTGACGATTTCGTTTCGGAAGGCTTTGCCGATTTGCGCAATGCCGAAGGGAATTTTCATTCGCGCCGATTCGCGGACGGTGTGAAAGTTCACGAAAATGCCTTGCGCTGTTTCAGGACGCAGATAAACGATGCCTGCCTCATCTGCGACTGCGCCGAGTTTCGTAGAAAACATCAAGTTGAATTGCCGCACTTCGGTCCAATTAAATGCACCTGAATCGGGCGATTTAATTTGCTCTTTGATGATGAGCTCGTAAAGTGCTTTTGTCATGTCATCGCTGTTTTGCGCTTTGACAAATTCATCATTGACGCGCTTGGCTTCCTCTGTTTTGCCTTTTTTCTCCAACTGTTTGATGTATCCCTCGATAAGGTGGTCGGCGCGATAGCGAATTTTGCTGGTCTTATCGTCAATCATCGGGTCGCTGAAGCTTTGCACGTGTCCTGAGGCTTCCCAAGTTTTTGGGTGCATCATAATCGCCGCGTCAATGCCTGCGATGTTTTCGTGTTCGCGCGTCATGGCGTTCCACCATGCGGTTTTGATGTTGTTTTTGAGTTCGACGCCGAGCGGACCGTAGTCGTAGCATGCGCCCAGCCCGCCGTAAATTTCAGACGATTGAAACACGAACCCTCGCCGCTTGCACAGCGAGACGATTTTTTCCATCAGTTTTTCAGATGTGTCGGTTTTAGACATAGATAGGTTTGATTCAGAGAGATGATTGTCATTGATGATATTGACGGCAAATATACGAAACCGTATTTAGCCGAAATAAAAAAGCCCACCGTTCAAGATGGGCTTTGATTGATGCTTCAAGATGCGGATTATCTATCCTTTATGATTCGCGTTGCAAATTCTTGCGCCCCTGTTCCGCCGACAAAACCGCGTGCAATCACTGTATAGACGCTCTTGTCTTGGACGCGCACGTTTGAGAGAGGAATAATACCGACGCCTACCGCTCTGATAACCAAGTTTAAGGTGGTATCGGCAAGCGTTGGGTTTGTTGCACTCAAATTGAAGGTTCTGAATCGGGCTTGCGTCGTAACATCTGCCGCGCTGAGGTTTCGCAAGAAGGTCAGTGTATCGGCGATGATATAGGTTGTATCGGTTGAGCGCACCAACCCGATATTGACGCCTGGCGCGTTTGGCGAAAGATGAAGCACGCGCAGTTGGAATCGCCCTGTTAGGGTATCGGGTCTAAGGTTGTAATTATCGCGAATGAGCAATGGCGCGTTGTTGCGTGCCGAATCTACCACCATGAAGGTGAAAAATTGATTTTGGCGATTGCTGAAATCAGCGAGCGTGTCGATGGTAATTTGATTGCGATTGCCGCCAACGGTTACTCTGATGTTGCGATTACCCGAGAAGACTTGCGAGTAATCCGTTTGTTCTTGCCCATAGCGAATGTTGGTTACAAATCCGCCATCGACGACGATGTCTAAACTTTGCACGTTTGCATCAGGCATCATGTTCCAGAAGCGCAGATTGGTTTTGCGCGTATTGGTTGCGAGCGGCTCCGACTCTCCGCAAGCGGAAAGGAACATAGAGACTGCTACAAAAAGAAAGAGGAGCGATAAAAGTTTGTTTCTCATT
>CALGMC010000294.1 GCA_937959145.1 uncultured Chlorobiales bacterium | reverse complement strand
AAAATTTGACTTTCTTTTATCGGAAATAGCCCGATTGCAGTCAAAAGGCTACTCGGGAGCGTGCTGGGGCTACGATTTTGATTGGGAAGCGCGATATGCGAAGATTCCTGCCTTCACGCCGACCGTTGTGGCAACGGGGTTTATTACCAATGCGCTCTTTGAGTATTACCAAATTACAAGGTCGCAGCGGGCATTTGACCTGTGCGAAAGCGCAACCCGATTCGTGATGAACGACCTAAATAAAACCGTTGAAGGCGAAAACTTCTGTTATTCGTACTCGCCATTAGATAAGCAAGTGGTGCTGAATGCGACGATGAAAGGGGCACGACTTTTGGCGCAAGTCTATTCTGTAACGAAAAATCAAGCCTTGATTGATGAAGCGCGCAAAACAGTCGCATTTGTGGTGAAAAAACAGCAATCAAACGGCGCATGGGCTTACGCCACGAAAAAAGGCGACGCACGAACTTGGGCAGATAATTTTCACACAGGCTATGTGCTCGACTGTTTAGATGATTACCAAAAGTATTCGGGCGACCCAAGTTTTAACGAGGCTCTGCAAAAAGGCATTGCATATTACGAGGCAAATTTCTTTGAAAATGGCGAAGTGCCGAAATACTACGATAAAAGTCTTTATCCAGTAGATGCGACGGCAGTGGCGCAATCCATTCTGACCCTGACACGCTTTGGAAAGATGGATTTAGCCGAGCGCGTCGTGAATTGGACGCTACGCCACATGCAAGATGGAAGCGGATATTTTTACTATCAGCGCACGAAGCGCGGGGTGAATAAAATTCCGTATATGCGCTGGTCGAGCGCGTGGATGTTTGTGGCGTTAAGTTTTTTTCAGTTCAAACAACAACATTCTTAACTCAACACCTCTATTTATGTCTGTTCCTTTTGTGGATTTGAAAGCGCAATACCTGACCATTCAAAATGAGATTGACAGCGCAATTGCAAAAGTGGTTTCTGAAACTGCCTTCATTAGTGGCAAGTACGCTAAAGCATTCGAAGATGCCTTTGCGGCATATCTCGGCGTAAAACACTGCATCGCTTGCGGAAATGGAACAGATTCGCTTGAAATTCTTCTGCAAGCAATGGGAATTGGAGCAGGCGACGAGGTGCTTGTGCCTGCCAATACTTGGATTTCAACAGCGGAAGCGGTTACGACGATAGGCGCGACGCCCGTGTTTGTAGACAATCACCCCGAGACTTACACGATTGACATCGCGAAAATTGAAGAGAAAATCACGCCGCGCACGAAAGCAATTATTCCCGTTCATCTTTATGGCTTGCCTGCGGAGATGGACGAAATTATGGCGATTGCTAAAAAGTATCATTTGAAGGTGATGGAAGATTGCGCCCAAGCCCATGCCGCAACCTACAAAGGACGCAAAGTTGGCACAATTGGCGATTGTGCGTCGTTCAGTTTTTATCCCGGAAAAAATCTCGGCGCATATGGCGACGCAGGCGGAATGGTAACGAACGACGATGAAATCGCGCACAAAGCGCGCATGATTGCCAATCACGGACAAATCGCGAAGAACACGCACGCGATTGAAGGCAGAAATAGCCGAATGGACGGCATTCAAGGTGCAGTGCTTTCTGTCAAACTTCCCTATCTCGAATCTTGGACGGAAGCGCGACGCAAACACGCAAAACGCTACAACGAACTGCTCACCGACCTTGGTATTCAACTTCCGTTTGAACCGAGTTACTCGCGCCATGTTTATCATCTTTATGTGGTGCAAGTGCCTAATCGTGACGAAATCATTGCAAAGTTGAAAGCGGAAGGGATTGATACGGGAATTCATTATCCGACGGCGTTGCCATTTATGGAAGCCTACAAGCGGTTCAATCATCAGCCCGATGATTTCCCTGTGGCATATAAGCAAATGTCGCAACTGCTTTCTCTGCCGATGTATGCAGAATTAACCGACGCAATGATTGAGCACGTTTGTAAAAGTTTGAAGCAAGTGCTTCAGCGCGCGTCGGTGTCGGTGTAAAGCATTTTATTGTTCATTATTATGCAAAAAGCCATTTGGATTGACTTGGATAACTCGCCCCATGTGCCGCTCTTTGTGCCTGTGGTCAAGCGGTATCGTGATGAAGGAACGCGCGTGATACTCACAGCGCGGGATTTCGCACAGACAGTAGAGTTATTGGAGCGTGCAGGCTTGAAAGGTGAATTTCAAGTCGTGGGAAAACACTACGGAAAAAACAAGTTCAAAAAAGTATTTGGCTTGTTGATTCGAGCGCAAGAATTGGCGGCGCATATTCAATCGGTGATGAAAAGCGGAACTCAAATTGGCGTTGCACTCAGTCATGGCTCGCGCTCAATGGTTTTAGCGGCACGATGGCTTAAACTGCCCGTCATTACGATGTATGATTATGAATTTACCGAGACGGTCATTTTCAATACGTTTTCGAGCAAAGTGCTTGTGCCCGAAAAAATTCCTGATGAAACACTGACCCAGATTGGACTTTCGCCAAAAAAGCGCGTTAAATATGTCGGATATAAAGAGGAACTTTATTTGAGACACTATGAAGCCGATATGCGCTTTTTGGAAACCGTCGCCGAAGAAAATGGGATTGAGATAGACCGAAATAAAATTATCGTTACGCTTCGTCCGCCCGCCGCCGCCGCAAATTATCACAACGAAGAAAGCGAACGCATTTTGCAAAAATTGCTCGATAAGTTGTTATCACGCCCTGACGTGTTTACCTTCATTTTGCCTCGCACTGCCGACCAAAAAGAAGAATTGCTTAAACATATTGCGGAAAAAAATTATCCGACGAAATCCTACCTTATTCCCAAAAAGGCGGTGAATGGGCTTGACCTTGCCTTTCATTCGGATTTGCTCATTTCAGGTGGCGGCACAATGAACCGCGAGGCGGCACTGCTTGGCGTGCCCGTCTACAGCATTTTTGCAGGCAAGCAAGGCGCGTTGGATCAAGACATGGAGGCACGGGGCGTCATTCGATTTATACGCTCTGAAAGCGATATTGAAAAAATTGTGCTCAAAAAGCGAGAAGAAAAATCGCAGCGAACGGTCATCACAGATTCTGTTGAAAAGTGTTTGCGCGAAACCGTTTCCCTTTTTCTCCAATCCTCAATCCCGATTGAATCATGAAAAACGTACCGAAACACAAATATCTGCTCGCACTTTGCGACTACACCATTTTGCTGTTGTCATTTTTGATTGCAATTCAAATCCGCTTTGGGTTTGGTGAAGCAGGTGCCTTAAAAGACTTGTGGAACGAGCAGATGATTATTTTCGCGATGGTCTCTGTGGCTTGGATTGCTGTATTCCAGCATTTTCACCTCTATAAAATCAATGTGTTTTTAACGGTTGTGCCACAAGCGATTGCGGTGGTGAAAGCCGTTGGGTATGGAATTGTCGGGCTGATTATCTTATCCTTCTTCGTCAAAGGCTTATCATATCTCGACAGCCGATTGATTATTGCATACCTTTTCGTTGTGAGCACGTTTTCTTTGGCAACCTTTCGCATCTTCATTTTCAGAAGTCTCTATTCATTATTTGCCGAAAAGCAAATTCTTCAGCGCAAAGTGCTGATTGTCGGCACTGACCGAACCGCACGAATGATTGCGGCAAAACTGATTGTGGAGTCGTCGCTTGGGTTGAAAGTGGTCGGTTTTATTGATGATGCTTACAAAGTCGGAGAACGAATTTTTGAAGATTTATATGTGGTGGGCACGCTTTCGCAAATGAAAGAACTTGTCGATCGGGAAGGGATTGATGAAATTATCATCGCTGTGAGCAATATCTCTCATCAAAAATTAATTGACATTGTCGACCAAGCCAAGCAGACTTCGGCGATTGTGAAAGTCTCCTCTGAACTTTACGGAATTGTTCCCGATAAGGTGTGGATTGAGCAATATGCTGAAGTGCCCGTGATTGCGATAATGGAAAACCATAAGAACATGCTCTTTATGATATACAAACGCATGCTCGATATTTCACTCTCGCTTATTGGGCTGGTGCTGTTGGCTGTGCCATTTCTGGTGATTGCGGTGATTATCAAGATGACCTCCAAAGGACCTGTGTTTTTCAAACAAACGCGGATTGGAAAAGATGGCAAACCATTTCAGTTCTACAAATTC
Source organism: uncultured Chlorobiales bacterium (assembly GCA_937959145.1). Classification (GTDB taxonomy): domain Bacteria; phylum Bacteroidota; class Chlorobiia; order Chlorobiales; family Thermochlorobacteraceae; genus JANWWM01. The sequence goes on along the minus strand of CALGMC010000294.1, from coordinate 350 downwards.
CGCTCAATGTATATGAACAACGACGACAGTATTCATCGTGAGTTCACAAAAAATTTAATTCGAGAATCAAAGCAACCCTTGATAAATGCAGAGGGTAAGTTGGAAGTAAAGAAAATCGTCAATGACCCGCGCATTACACCGATTGGACGCTTCCTGCGTAAAACAAGCGTTGATGAATTGCCTCAACTGTTCAATGTGCTTAAAGGCGATATGAGTTTGGTTGGTCCGCGTCCGTGCTTGCCCTATGAGTGGGAAGAGTATGAAATGTGGCATCGGCGTCGTCTTTCTGTGTTGCCGGGCTGCACAGGCTTGTGGCAAGTTTCAGGAAGAAGCGCGGTCGGCTTCAACGA
>CALGMC010000293.1 GCA_937959145.1 uncultured Chlorobiales bacterium | reverse complement strand
GGAAATTGTTTGAAAAATTCAGCATCGGAAATTGGATTAGCAAAAAAACGCTGACGCAGTGCAAAGAGCCGTCGCCGAAAAATGTGATGTGTGAGAATGTTGAGGTATGTGTTAGACATTGACGAAACGAGAAGGCAGTTTGGTTTGGCAACGTTTCAAGCACGATTCTTGATTGAAACAAGTGCGCAAATAACGCAAAACACACGCAAAAGAAAAAGCCAACAGTGCTATGATTCGTAACTACTTCGCACTCTACGAACTGGTGCGAGAACTTTCAGAACGCTTCACAAGTGGCTACATCTTCGAGTGCTTTTCACAAGAAAAAGATGAACTGCGAATTTCGCTGTTCACCAAGTCCAAAGAAGGATTTACGATTGTGGGAAGAACAGGCGAAACGCGCCTTGCGCTTTACTACACCGAAGAAGTTGCACGACGCCGACGAAACTCCGCAACGCTGATGACACAAACAAACGAGCGTCAAATCGAGCACGTTCGCATCTCCGATTTTGACCGCATCATCTACCTTGACCTTGAAGGCGATTTACAACTCGTCTTTCAACTCTTCAGCGCGAATACGAATTTTCTTTTGGTTCAAAACGGAATCATTTTGGAAGCCTTCAAAAAAAACGATGAACTTGCAGGCAAGCCGTTTTCAGAAAAGGTAAGCACACCGATTATTCAAACGATTGAACGCTGCGCACAAGATGAAATGCACTTTGCAAACGCGCTTAGTATCGCAAACGAAAACGCCTTGAACGAAAAAGAATGGCAAAAGAAACTCCCACAAATTTTACCAGGATTTGATGCCACGCTTGCGCGAGAAGCCGTGTTTCGTGCGAAAGAAAAATCGCCGACGATTACGGCACAGTCGCTTCATGAAGCCGTATCGGAAATTTTTTATGAACTGATTTCACCTGAGCCGAAGGTCTATCGAGGTAGGTCGAATCAAGGCGAAGTGGCGTATTGGTTTTCCATCATTGACGAGCGGCACCGTCCGTTTGAATCGATCGAGCGATTTACATCGATAAACGAGGCGATGAAATTTTATTCGTTCAAGGTGCATCAACTTGAACACTTCGGAAAGGAACTCAAAACGCTACGCGCGCAACTGGAACGCCTGATTGAAAAGACAAAAACGCAGATTGAGGCACTCGAGGAGCAATCGCAAAAGAATCGCGCTGAGGAGTATGAACGGAACGGGCAACTCTTGATGGCGAATTTGCATCGCCTTGAAAAAGGCATGAGCGAAATTACGGTTGAGAATTTTTTTGACGGAGGCTCAATCGTCATTGCGCTTGACGAGAAGAAATCGCCGTATCAAAATGCGGAGATGTATTTTGAGAAAGCCAAAAAGTCGCGAGCGAATGCGCAAGTGTCGGCAGAACGCTTGAATCGTGCGAAAGAAAACTTGACGCAGTTGGTTCAACTTCAAACAGAACTTACGGAAATAAAAGACCAGCGTGCCTTTGAGCGTTGGCGCAAGGCGAATCTTCAAACCTTGCAAGCGTTTTTGCTTGTCTCCAAAGAAGAAGCAGAGAAGCAAATGCTCTTTCGGCGATTCAGGCTTGCACCGAATGTGGAACTGTGGGTCGGAAAGAACGCGAAGAATAATGATATGCTGACGTTCAAGTATGCGCGTCCGAACGATTTGTGGCTTCATGCGCGAGGCGTATCAGGGTCGCACTGCATTTTGAAATCGAGCCGACCGCCAACAAAAGACGAGATGGAGCGCGCGGCGGCAATCGCGGCATATTACTCTTCGGCAAAAGGTTCAGAACTTGCGCCTGTGATTTGCACGCCGAAAAAGTATGTGCGTAAGCCAAAAGGCGCGCAGGTTGGTGCTGTCATCGTTGAGCGCGAAGAAGTCTTGCTCGTCAAGCCGCAGTTGTGGGTAGAGGAGAGCGAAGCGTAAGAGAAAGGTTTTTCGTAAATAAAATTCAAACCAAAAAATCAGTTAAACTTGATAAACGACCAAGACCACAAATATCGCCCGAAGCGCGAGGAAATGGTAATGAAGTTGCGCGAGATGGGCATCACGAATGAGCGCGTTTTGCAAGCCTTTCGCGACGTGAAGCGGCACCTATTCGTCGATTCCATGTTTTGGGAATCTGCCTATCAAGATTCGCCATTGCCGATTGCCGCAAATCAAACCATTTCACAGCCCTACACAGTAGCGTATATGACGAGCATTATTGCTGAGCATTACAAGAGCGGCGCAAAAGTTTTAGAAATTGGAACAGGCTCAGGCTATCAAGCGGCGATTCTTTTCGCGCTCGGCTACCGCGTCTATACAGTTGAACGGCAAGAAATGCTCTACGAGCAAGCAAAAAAACGATTTGAACAACTTGGAATCAAAGTGCAAACTCGGCTTGGTGACGGCACACTCGGCTGGGCGGCAATGAAGCCCTTTGATGCGATTCTTGTAACAGCAGGCTCGCCCGACGTGCCGCGCCCGCTTCTCGAGCAACTTGCTGATAACGGACGATTGATTATTCCCATCGGCGACGCCAAAAGACAACAGATGTGTATTTTCCACCGGCAAGGCAATCAAGTGGTAGAAACGGTTGCCGATAACTTTGCCTTCGTGCCACTCATCGGCAAAGAAGGGTGGCAAGAGTAAAAACATTTTTCACCAAAAGAGAAAACACGCGCGTGAGAAGCATTATTTTTTTATGCACGGCAAACGCGATTCGAAGCCAAATGGCGGAAGCCTACATCAACGCTAAAACAGATGTGCTCAAAGCATACAGCGGG
>CALGMC010000292.1 GCA_937959145.1 uncultured Chlorobiales bacterium | reverse complement strand
AGAATTTTTTGCGAGGCAATGCCTGTGCCGCACCCCCAATCGACGAGCGTGCCGTTGGGCAAAGTCCAGTCGCGTGCGTCAAGGTCTTTGAGCACGAAGTTCCACTTCCAACCAATGCGTTCAGCGAAGGTGGCATCGTAGAGCGCGAGCAATTCTTCTGACGACCAATAATCCGCCAAGCCTTCTTGTGCATTGAGGAATTGCGTGCGCAAGCGCGAAAGTGCATCAAGCGCGTGTTGTGAAAAATTCATCGTGGTAACGCGATTTCAATTTTTGAGATAAACTCGTTTATATTCACATGTTTTCTTTCCAATTCAAATTTTCTATCAACAATGACAAGCAAACCTTCATTATCTGTCCTAACCTTATCTTGTGCAATACTTCTTCTCGTTTCCGCCTGTGGCGGCGATTCTAAGCAAGCGCAGTCGAGCGGCGCATCAAGCAAAACTTACAACTGGAAATTAGTTACATCGTGGGCACCGAAATTCCCTGTGATAGGAGAAGGCATGGAACTGTTTGCGCAGTGGGTTGATAGCGCGTCGAACGGACGGCTTCGCATCAAGGTCTATGGCGCAAACGAACTTGTGCCCGGCTTAGAAGTCTTCAACGCGGTGAGCGCAGGCACGGCTGAAATGGGACACAGCGCGGCATATTATTGGAGTGGAAAAGTCCCCGCGTCGCCGCTGTTCGCTTCGTTCCCCTTTGGCTTAAATGCGCAACAATTTAATGCATGGTATTACGGCGGTGGCGGCAAAGAACTTTGGGAAGAAGCCTACGCGCCACAAGGCGTTATCCCGTTTCTCTGCGGAAACACCGGCGTGCAAATGGGCGGCTGGTTCAACAAAGAAATTAAATCCGTCAATGATTTGAAAGGCTTGAAGATGCGCATTCCGGGCTGGGGCGGAAAAGTGATTGCCAAAGCAGGTGGCTCTTCGGTTACGCTTGCCGCACCTGAAATTTACACCAGCCTCGAGCGCGGCGTTATCGACGCAACCGAATGGATTGGACCGTATCACGACTACAAACTCGGCTTGCATAAAGTCGCCAAATACTACTACTATCCCGGTTGGCATGAACCCGGCACCGCCTTTGAACTCCTTGTCAATAAAAAAGCCTTCGAGTCCTTACCAAAAGATTTACAGGAAATCGTGCAAACGGCGGCGGCACGCACGAACATTTGGATTCTCTCACAGTTTGAGGCGCAAAACAACACCTACTTGCAAAAACTCATCAACGAAGAAAAAGTGCAACTCAAAGAGTTCCCGAAAGAAGTGTTGATGGAACTCAAAAAACTCGCCAAAGAAGTCGCCGAAGAAGAAACTGCCAAAGACCCGCAAGCCAAAAAGACCTACGAAAGCATCATGGCGTTCAAGAAAAACATCTTGGAGTGGAACAAGAAGTCGGAAGATGCCATGCGCCCTTACTTGGACTAAGAACGAGAATGGAACGCGCGTGAAGAACTTGTAAAGTACCGTCTCGAGCGAAGCGAAGAATCCAGACCAACTTGGGTTCTTCGTTTCCGCTCGATTCTATTTTTAATCACAAGTATCATCTATCTGCCGTGTGCGGTTGCTACACGGAGAGAAGGGGAACGATATTGGAAATCAAAAACAACGATGACTGATGAAAGCAATCATTCAACTGATTTCATCGCTCAACGAGCGCGTAGGCAAGTTCATTTCTGGATTAAATATCCTCTTAGTGGTGTTGATTTGCATTGATGTGATTGTGCGCTACATCTTCAAGCAATCGAGCACGGCATTTTATGAATTGGAGTGGCATTTATTCTCGTTCATCTTTTTGATGAGTGCAGGGTGGGCATTGCGGCATGAAAAGCATGTGCGCGTCGATATTCTTTATTCCAAAGCCAGTCCGCGCGTTCAAGCCATTATTGATATTATTGGCGTTTTATTCTTGCTCATGCCGTTTTGTATCGTCATCATTCTGACGGCGTTTCCATATACGAAGGTCGCCTTTGAAAGCATGGAAGCCTCGCCCGATACAGGTGGCTTACCGTTTCGGTGGATTGTCAAATCCTCTATCGTTCTTGGAGCAGGATTGCTGATGTTGCAAGGTGTGGCGATGCTTTTGGAAAAGATTCTCTTTTTGATTGAAGGAAAGGAGCGCGCCGAAAATGTCGCCTGAACTGCTCACGGGGTTACTTTTTCTGTGTTTGATTGCCTTGCTACTCTTGGGTTTTCCGGTTGCTTTTACATTAGGAGGCTTATCGCTCGTATTTGGGTATTTCGTCTTCGGCTTTGAGTTCTTCAACTTACTGCCGATGCGCGTTTTCGGCATTATGACGAACTATGTGCTGATTGCCGTGCCGCTGTTCGTTTTCATGGGCACGATGTTGGAAAAGTCGGGCATTGCAGAGCGATTGCTCGATACGATGTCGCTTTTGCTCGGACGCTTGAAAGGAGGCTTGGCACTGTCGGTTGTGGTGGTGGGTGCTCTGCTTGGCGCAACGACGGGCGTTGTCGGGGCAACCGTTACAACGATGGGATTGCTCAGTTTGCCGACGATGCTTCGGCGCGGATTCAGCAAATCGCTTTCAACAGGCACGATTGCCGCCGCAGGCACATTAGGTCAACTTGTGCCGCCAAGCGTCGTGATGGTGTTGCTCGCAAGCGTGATGAATGTCTCGGTCGGTGATTTATTCGCTGCCGCCATTGTGCCGAGCGTGCTCCTTGTCGTTGCCTATCTGATTTACATTTATGCCGTCGCCCTCATTAAACCTGAACAAGCCCCGCCGATTCATGC
>CALGMC010000291.1 GCA_937959145.1 uncultured Chlorobiales bacterium | reverse complement strand
GCGTTTTTGGGAAGCGTGAGTAAAGTTGTTGGAGTTTTGGAGATGAGCACGTCGCGTGTGTCTTCGCGCTTGGTGATGGCGGAAATGGCAAGTCCGTCAGGCGTTTGTGTGGGAAGGTCTTTGAGGCTATGGACGGCAAGGTCAATGTCGCCACGAAGCAAAGCGTGTTCGATTTCGCGTGTGAAAAGCCCTTTGTCGCCAATTTTGGAAAGGGGAGAGTCTAAAATTTTATCGCCTGTGGTTTGAATATGTTGGAGCACAAACTGACGGTCGGGAAAGTGCTGTTCGAGTTCCGCTTTAACAAATTCGGCTTGCCAGAGCGCGAGCGGACTTTTGCGTGTGCCAATGACGATGGTTTGTTTCATGACTTGTTAGCACAGTCTTCACAGTCGCCACGAAAGACGACCTGATGGGCAATGTTGCGAAAGCCTGTTTTTTGCGCAATGGCTTGCGAAAGGTCGTCAAGATTGCAAAGTTCAATTTCAGCCACTTTGCCGCATGAGTTGCAAACAATATGATGATGATGGTGATGATGATGCCCGACGAATTCAAAGCGGGCGAATTCGTCTCCGAGTCTGATTCGGGAAATCAAACCTGCATCAGCAAATTTGTTGAGCGAGCGATAGACGGTCGCCAAATCCATCTTCGCGTCGGAAAGTTCTTCGTGAAGTTCTTGTGCCGTCATTGGCTTTGTGGCATGCTCGAGCCGCTCGAGCACTTTAACGCGCGCATGTGTTACTTTGAAACCATATTGCCTTAAAAGCGACGCATATTTGTTGGTCATCGTTGCAAGGGTTTAGAGTTCAACTTCTACTTTATTTTTTTCATCAGCGAAAACGCGGAAGGTCATTTTTTCTTTTTCGTCTTTGCGTTCATAGCCCCAAATCATCGCGAGCTCTTCAAGTTGGGTTTCCATGCTAAACTCTTGGGATTCGCCCATATAAACCTCCGATACGCCGAGTTCTTTAGCAGTATTAACGATGCTATAAAACGCATTATAGCCCGGCACGATTAACGGAATCACAGGCTTGCCAATATCTTCGGCAAGGTTGACGACATCGGTGAAGAGTCGCCGTTCATCGCGAAGCATTTCTGTGTCAAAAGTCTGTCCGTTTTTTGGGTTCAAGATACGCACGCGCATGACAACAACATCGACCTCGTCGGTATCGGTCTGTTCCAAGCAGTTGACAAGGTGCTCTAAGTTCGCGCGATTTTTTACTGCCACCAAAACCCGCTTTGGCTTTTCAGAACCGATTTCTTCAGGTGTAATTTTCAGACCGATTTCTTGATTGAACTTCTCGAGTTTTTGAAGTTCCTCGAGCGACAGCGCGTCTTTTTGGCGCGCACGTTTATGGGCTTCTTTGGCGCGTTGATTGAGCCGCTCAGAGATGCTAAACAGCAAAAGGAAAAACAGCGTGAATAAAATGCCTGAAACTGTTGCGACGGACTTCGTGAAAAGATTCATCACCGCAACGCTGACCAACACCATTAGCACGAGCAAAATGCCAATAGGAAACTCTACTTGATTGAACTTCAAGTTCAGCGGCACTTTGAAGCGACGCGGTCGGCGGTCTTTGAAGCGAAGCACCAGCATAGAAAAAGTATTAAAAACAAAACTCCAAATTACGCCGAAGGCGTAGGCTTCGCCGAGCAGATACACATCGCCGCCACTGAGCAAAATTGTCGTGAGTTGAAAGAGGGTAATCATATTGATCATGCGATAGGTCGTTCCGAATTGCTTATGCGGCTCGCGAAACCAATCCGCCAAAATGCCGTCTTCCGCCACGCGATTGAGCACGCCATTTGCTCCGACAAAAGAAGTATTCACCGCGCCCGACAAAATCAAAAATCCAACCACAACCACGAAGGCTTGCAAGCCGAGTTTGACTTCATCAGGACCGACGACATTCATCGCCAAGCCCGCAAGCAGGTTATCGGCATATTGCGGAATGCGCACCTCGTCAGGAATAATCATCACGGCAAGAAACGAGAACGCGCCCGTAAAGGTGATGCTCACGACGAAAATGACGAAGCCCGCAAGTTTGAGATTGCGCAGTTTCGGTGCTTCAATTTCGCGATACACTTGTGCTAATGATTCTTCGCCCGACATGGCGAGCATGGAGTGTCCGAGTGCAATCAAAATTCCAATCGTGCCCAAAACTTCACCGGAAAGCAGTTTGTATCCGATATCGAAATGCATCAAAAATCCCAGCGATTCTTCATTGAACTCAATGATGAATTTCGGAAACTCGAAGCCACGCACATAGAGCGTAATCCCGCACCAAACCAGCATAATCACCACCATCAAAACGGTAATCTGCATAATGCGAAGCGCGTTTTCTGAGGATTCGCTCATGCCTTTGGTATTGACGCGCCAAAAGTATAGCACAATGCAAATGGCAATAATCTGCGCGGAAAGATTAACAGGAAGCGTGATGCCGAGTTGGAACTCCGCCGAAAGGCTGTTGAGCAATCCAACAAGATATTGACCTGCAGAAACCGAACTAATCGGACCTGTCAGCACATAGTCGAACATCAACGCCGAGACGGCGACTTTGGCGAACTTTTCGCCGAGCGAATTGCGCACCACACGATATACCCCGCCGCGCGTGAACATCGAGCACGACTCGATATAAACCAATCGAACGGCGTAAGCGAAAATCATCACGCTCAAAATGAAATACGGAGCCGCTTCGCCAATCGCGCGCTCGGTAATTCCACCGATGTAATAGGCTGTCGAGGCAAGGTCGCTTAACACAATGGCGGCAGCGCGCCAAAACGAAATGAAGGAGAGCATCACCGAAGTAACCACCACCACCTTTACGCCCTGTTGTGATTCGGGCGAAAGCGACGTGCTTCGGGAACGGTCAGATGTGTTCATAGTGAAAGAAAAACTTCTTTTCTCCGTCAAAAATGATTTGATGGAAAACCTGCAAAGGTATCAAAATCGGCGGAGAATTTCGGCAGATGTTGCGCAAGAGAGAGATGAAGACACCATGCAATAAAAGCTCGTTGCAGAGGTTCGTTGCAGAATTGCGACAGTTCTTTGCAGAAAATGTCGCTGAAAAGAAACACGGTGCGCATAGTGGCGTGAAAACAAGCTTTTTCTTTGGCACGCGGGTTGCCTCTCGTTATGCTAAACTCGCAACTGGCGCGAGTATTTTTTCCAACATTATCAAGAAACGAAAAATGAAAAAAGTTGAATCTAAAACGGCACTGAAAAAGTTGTTCATGCTGCTCTTGATGCTGACAAGCGTCGCCTTCTATGCCTGTAAAGAGGAAGACAATCCCACCAACAACGACGGTCCAAACAGCGATATTCCTGCCGACCCCAGCGGAAGCGCGCCTGCGCCAACGATTAACAA
>CALGMC010000290.1 GCA_937959145.1 uncultured Chlorobiales bacterium | reverse complement strand
GAAAATTTAGACTTCTCGAATTTGAACAAGGAACGCAACAAGTATGCGTTTCAAGTTGGCATGTTTTGGTATGAATTTCTGACGCTGAAAAACTTATCGTTTGTGGCGGAATACACGCGGGTTCGTCCTTACACTTACACGCATTTTGACGAGCGCAATTCGTATTCGGCGTGGAGCATGGGGCTTGGGCATCCGATTGGCGCAAACGCTGATGAAGTGTATTTGAAGTTAGCATATAACCCAACGGATTGGATTCGTCCGAGCATTGAGTTTCGCAAGCGTCGCAGAGGAAACAACATTTTTGATGAAAATGGAATTTTGATTCGCAATGTTGGCGGCGACTTGCTTCGTCCATATGAGACCTTTCAAGTCAATCCGATTGCGCCGTTTCTTGACGGCGAGCGCGTCGATAGCAACAGTTTAACCATGAACATGCGCATTGAGTTTGTGCGTAATTGGAATCTCGAGGCACGATATGTCTATCAGTATCAAACCTTCGTTACGCGCGGTGGCTCTCAATCTCAAGACTTTTTCACGGTGCGTGTTTCAACAGAATACTAACTTGAAAACGAAGTGCAAATATGATTGACACATGCCATTTCCGAACGCCGTGAGAAATCATCATAAAATGAATAATGAAGAGTGCCGTTCCTGACGTCTCAGTCTCATTTTTTACCGAAGCCAAATCTTACCCTTGCACGCTACGCCAATCGGTTTGCCTTTAAGGTGTTTGTTGTAAAAAGGTGAGTTCTTGGATTTTGATTTTAACTGCGATGTATCAACAAGCCATTCGTCGTCAGGCGCGATGAATGAAAGGTTGGCAAGCGTTCCGACTTGAAAGCGAATTGGTGGCAACTTCATCAAACGGCGGGGAATGGTAGAAAGCAATTCAATGGCGCGATAAGGCGAGATGATGTTTTTATGAACAAGTTCCGTGAAGGTGAGTCCGACCGATGTTTCAAGTCCGACAATGCCGAAACTGGCTTGCGCGATGCCACAGTCTTTTTCGTGGCAGGCGTGCGGTGCGTGGTCGGTCGCAATTGCGTCGACAATGCCGTCAGCAATAGCTTGCAGGAGCGTGTCGCGGTCGCGTTCGCTGCGGAGCGGCGGGTTCATTCTGAAATTGCCGTCGTAGCCTGAATCGAAGACATCTTTATCGGTCAAGGTAAAATGATGGGGTGTAACTTCGCATGAGACGAGCAAGCCTTCGGCTTTTGATTGGCGCACAAGTTCAATGGCTTCCTTTGTGCTGATGTGTGCAACATGGTAGCGCGGAAGGTTCGGCATTGCGGCTTTTTTGGTGTCAAGCAAGTAGCGAATGAGGTGCAAATCGCGCGAGAGCACAATCGTTTCCGAGATGCTGGGCATGCCGCGCAAGCCCAAGAGCGAGGAATAAACGCCTTCGTTCATCACGCCGCCTGCGGAAAGGCAAGTATCTTCGCAATGCTGAATCACGAGCAAATCGAACATCGAGGCATATTCAAACGCGAGGCGCATGGTGCGCGAGTTCATCACAGGCGCGCCGTCGTCGGAAATGGCTTTCACGCCGGTTTCCCACAGTTCGCCGTAGTTGCAAATTTTTTCGCCCTTGCGTCCTGCGGTAATTGCGCCAATCGCTTCAATCTCAATCGGAAGTGCGGCGGCTTTGTGGTAGAGATAACTTGAAACTTGTGCGTTGTCGACAGGTGGCTCGGTGTTCGGCATGAGCGCAACGCCCGTGAATCCGCCTGCCAATGCCGAGCGCGTTCCCGTCGCTAAATCTTCTTTGTATTCAAAGCCCGGCTCGCGAAAGTGGCAATGCATGTCGAACAATCCCGATGCAATGAGTTTACCTGTAAAGTCAAAGACTTTATCGGTTTCAAGTGGCGTGAGCGTTTCGGGCGCAATCGCAATCGCTTCAATCATGCCCGATTCTGAAAGGCGAATTGAGCCAATTGCGTCAAGTGATTCAGCGGGATTGATAAGATGTGCGTTTTGAAAAAGGTAGGACATGGATTTGTCAATAATTAAAACCCTGCGTCAATAGAGATGAAAGACGAGTTTGGCAATCGTGAAGTAGATAATCAATCCTGTTGCATCAACCAGCGTGGTAATCAGCGGCGCGGAAAGCACCGTAGCATCTAATCCGAACCGTTCGGCAAGAATTGGAATTTGAGACGCCACCGCGCTCGACCAAATACAAATCGCAACCACACTACTACCCACGATGATGGAAAAGTGCCAATCGTTTAAGGTCAAAAACGACCAGCCGAAGCCGATGACGCCAAGTATTATCCCTACCGTAACGCCCGTGAGCGTTTCGCGCAAAAGCACTTTGAACCAATCTTTCGGCTCAATTTCGCCAATGGCTAAACTGCGAATAATCGTTGAGACCGTCTGCGAGCCTGTGTTTCCGCCTGTGCCGATAAGTAAGGGCGTAAAGACGGCAAGCGCGACCGCAATCGCTTCCGAAATGCTATCGTGAAAAAACTTCACCACATTGCCCGTGAGCGTGCCCCCAACAAAAAGAAAGAGCAACCACCCAATTCGGTTGCGCACCACAAACCAAAGCGGGCTGTCGAAATACATGCGCTCGGCTGCACCCGTTTGAACGCCACCTAAACTCAAAAAGTCTTTCGTCTCTTCTTGCTCAATAACCGAAAGCACATCGTCAATCGTTACGATGCCGACGAGAATGCCGTTGCCGTCGGTTACCGGAAGCGCGACACGTGCATATTTTTTGAAGTATTCAATCGCGGTTTCTTGGTCGTCGGTTACATTGAGCGAAACAAAATTTTCATTCATCAAATCGCTGACTAACTTGTCTAACGGCGAGAGCAAAAACTCACGAATTTTGATGTCGTCAATCAAGCGTCCTTTGTCGTCGGTTACGTAAATGACGTTCAGCGTTTCGCTATCGCGTCCGTTTTCGCGAATGTAGTCGAGCACTTGTTTGACGGTCCAATCGGGCGGCACGTCAATGTAATCGGTCGTCATCAATCGACCGACGCTGTTTGGCGGATAGCCCAGAAGCGATTGCGCCGTAGCGCGCTCTTCGGGCGAAAGAAGCGAAAGCATTTGTTTGACGGCGGCGGCAGGCAGTTCCTCGAGTAGGGCGGTGCGGTCGTCTTCGGACATGTCGTCCAAAATTGCGGCGACTTCTTCTTTGCCTAACGCTTTGATGAGATTTTTTTGTGAATCAAAATCGAGAAACTCGAAGACGTCCGTAGCAAGCGCGCGCGGCAACAAACGAAACACAATCGCTTGGTCTTTTTCAGGAATCTCGACCAAAATTTCAGCAATATCTGCGGGGAGCATATCAGAAAAAACCTCGCGCAACTCGGTAAAATGGCGCGTTTCAATGAGCTCTCGAATT
>CALGMC010000289.1 GCA_937959145.1 uncultured Chlorobiales bacterium | reverse complement strand
CGACAGAAATCGGGCTTTCGTTTTGTTAGGCACACGAAAATGAAATCAAGTTCAAACTGCGACAGGGTGATATTCATTCATTGAAATCGATAACCCTCTCACAACAGCCCCCAAGCGAATCGCGTCAAAAATCAGTTGCTCAGAGCCGCCTTCATGGCGCACAGATTTTTCATGGCTATTGACGCACACTTCACACCCATTTACTGCGCTGACGACGAGCGAAACCAATTCAAAAAACATCTTCGGCAAAACGGGGCGCATCATGATGGTCATCTTAATTCCCGCAGGCATTTGCTCGTAGGCTTTGTTCTCGCTGAAATGGCGGAAACGGTAGAAGACATTATTTGTGGCAAGGAGCGATGCAATCGCGTGGACTTCGCCGATTTCCGCTTCGCTTGCGCCTTCCTTTTTGGCAAGTTCTGTGAACGCCGAAATCAAAGCGTTATTGCGCTCGTTGGCGGCGACGGCAAGCGCAATCAAATACGCATTCTTTTTGCCACCCAAACTCGCGCTCTCGAGCGTTGATTTCAAATTGACGCGCAAGTCGCGAATGTATTTGTAATCGCCCTTGACAAAGGCGTCTAATCCTGAAAAATGGGCGTCGGCGGAAATTCCCAAATCGGCGAGCAAATCTTTTCTTGTGTCTTCCATTTTAATCGAGTTTAAGTAAATCGTTGGTGTTTAAGTTGAACGCAAAAGGCGGATTGTCGCCCGCCTTTTGAAGTCTTGACATAAAATTGCGCTTAGGCTTCAACGAGCGAGCCGCCTGCAACTTTAAGCGTGGAATCGCCTTCTTTCCAGTTGCACGGGCAAAGTTCGCCAGTTTGGAGGGCTTCAAGCACGCGCACGGTTTCTTCAATGTTGCGACCAACATCAAGGTTGTTGACGCTCACCCATTGAATCGTGCCTTGTGGGTCGACGATGAACGTAGCGCGAAGCGCAACTTCTTCGGGACCAGTCAAAATGCCGAGTGCGCGTGTGAGGTGCTTGCCATGGTCGGCGAGCATCGGGAATTTTAAGTCTTTGAGATTTTCATTGTCTTTGCGCCAAGCGAGGTGAACGAAGGCGGTGTCGGTGCTTGCACCATAAAGCACGGCGTCGTTGTCGCGGAAGTCGGCGAATTTGTCGTTGAAGCCTTTGATTTCCGTCGGGCAAACGAACGTGAAATCTTTGGGCCAAAAGAAGAAAACCGCCCACTTGCCTTGCTTGCGATGTTCGGCGGTTGAAATTTTGGCGAACTCTTTGTTCTTCTCGGTTGAAACAACCGCATCGAGTTCAAATTCCGGAAATTTGTCTCCAATGGTCAGCATTTTTTGAAAGGATTTTAATTGTTGATAACAAGAATTGATACTACTATTCGGATTCAGAAACGAAGTTCATCAATGAGAAGTTGCAAACGCCGAAAAAAATTTCGGGTGAGGGTGATTTTAACGAAATAATAAACAGAGATGATGAAACACAAAGCATAGAAAGAAAATGCAAGCATGATTCGGCTGAAACGGCTGTATTTCAGGCAATTTAGCGATGAGATTTCAGCAAGCCGCGCTTACTTTTAAGAGAAGTCTATACAAAAAGTCAAGCGAGTGAGGAGGGGTAGATGATGGGATTAGGAGGATTTCTTCGAAACGTCGCTGGAATTGTATCGGGGATTGCACAAATTGCACGCACCGTTCAAGAGCATCGGCGGGAGCGGCACACGCCCTATTTCGAGACGGAGCTCGTTCTGACGGAAAAAGCCGTCAATCTCGCATTGCGCTCGGCTGAAAAGCCCGATGCACCGATTCAAAATTTTTCCGTGAAATTTCGTCCCAACTTATCCGAGTTGCATTTTTCATTCAAGGGCATCTTTGGCGATTGGATTTCGTGCCGTTTGCCGCTTCATGTGGCGGAACTGACGGTTGTAAAAAATGAATCGGTCGCGGTGGTTGAGCGTGCAGGAAAATTGCGCATCGCGTCAGAATCTATTTGGCAATTATTTTATTATCAATTCGTTCAGGCGTATTTTAATAGCCGTTTCGGCGAGCGGCGACTGCTCACCTCATTGGTGCGAAGCGTGCCGTGCCTAAGTTTAGAGCCGGGATTCCACTTGTGTGGCAAGGCGGTGCGTCCAATCGGATTGTGCATTAACATCGAAAAAATTTTACAACAAAAAAGCATTGCGTCAATCCTGATTCGGCACGGCATTATGAACATCGTTGGTATTACGGGACTTCGCGAAGAAGAAGGGCAGTTCGTCATCGACCTCATTGTTGGAAACAAACGCTCGGCGGAATCGGAATGGCAATCGCAACGTCGCACGCAAACTTTTTTTGACGGCTGAACCGCCGCACGCCTTTGAGGTGCTCATCATCGGCGTTCATCATCGGAATTGTAACTATTCAATGACGACACTCGCACATTTCATCTCTAACACCATTCACCCGATTATTCTCCCGATTGTAACATTTTGGATTTTAATGCAGTTTGGATTCAGTGAACCAGTGCCTGATATGTATCTGCACTTGCTTGTTGTGGTAATCTTCTGCTCAATCGTGCCTGCACTCGTCGTTGTTATCCTCAAAAAGATGGGAAAGGTGAACGATTACGATATTTCAAAGCGTGAAAATCGCACGTTGCCATTTTTAATCGGGGTGGTCGGATACTTTCTCGGTGCGCTAACGCTTTACCTTTTGAATGCGCCGCCGATTATTGTGGGGTTTATGCTGTGCTATGCAATCAATACGGTGCTCATTTTTTTTATCACATTAGTGTGGAAAATCAGCGTGCATGTTACTTCACTTGGTGGACCGATTGCCGCAATGACATATGTTTTCGGATTGCAATCGCTGTGGCTGTTGCTCTTGATGCCGCCGCTCGCATGGGCGCGGGTTCGCTTGAAAGCGCATACGCCAATGCAGACCATCGTTGGCGGCACATTGGGATTTTCTGCCACGTTTTTGGAACTCGTTTGGTGGTTTGGGAGAGGCAATTTTTAATGGCTATCCGCCGCGAAATTTTTTGAGCAGTTTCGCCTTCACATAGAACTCCGCAACGAGATTTAGAATCATTGAGAAAAGAAAGAGAAATGTGCCGATGAGGAAGAGCACATTGTAGTGCGGGTCTCCGAAAACGACTTCCGCCATTTCCGCGCCGATAGTTGCGGTAAGCGTGCGCGTTGAATCAAGTAGACTCCATGAGCTAATTGCGGCGTTGCCTGTTGCCATCAGAACAATCAGCGTTTCGCCAAAAGCGCGACCCAGCCCCAGCAAAACCCCTGCAAAAATTCCCGGATAGGCGGCAGGAAGCACCACATAAAATGCCGTTTCCCATTCCGTTGCACCAAGCGCGTAGCTGGCTTCTTTCATCGATTGCGGCACGGCGGAAAGAGCTTCTTCTGAAATCGTGAAAATAATCGGAATAGCCGTAAGCGATATGGCAACGCCGCCCACCAACGCATTCAGGCGAAAGGGCGAGCCGGTCAAGGCTTGAAGCCACCCCGAGAGCACGACCAGCGCGAAAAATCCAATCACGACCGACGGAAGCCCCGCCACCAACTCAACCGCAGGCTTCAAGACTTCCTTCGTCCACTTCGGCGCGAACATGACCGAATAGAGCGCGGATAATACGCCAATCGGAACGGCAATCACCATCGCAATGAGCGTGGTTTTAATGGTGCCAATCAGAAGCGGAATAATGCCGTATTTGGGTGAATCGGAAACCGGTTGCCAATTCGTGCCGATGAGCGTTGGCAAAACTTCTTCGCGAACATGCGCATCAAAAAAAACATCTTTCGCCTCTTTGAATGTGAAAATAAGAATGAGCAAAATGATAGAGATAGAAACGAGGGAGACGCCAAAAATCACATTCTTGGCAATGCGGTCTAATCGCTTTGCGGTTTGATTAACTTTTTGCGTCGTTGAAGTTGCCGCTGTCAAGGTCTTCGTCGTTGATGTGGTCATTGAAGCAAGTTATTTTGATGAAATGGTTTCGGGGCGGATTTTAATTGGACGAATCGGGAAGTAGCCTTCTTCAATCGCAATGGATTGTCCTTCGTCGCTCAAAATCCAGTTGATAAATTCTTCGGTTCTGCCTTTCGGCTCTTTGACAAGGTAAAAGTAAAGGTCGCGAGAGACGGGATAACTGTTATCTGCAATGGTCAGTTCAGAGGCAGTGACGGCAGGCGAATTGTCGGTGGCTTTTGCCGCTAAGAACTTGATGCCGCGCGAATAAGCAATGCCGCCGTAGCCGATGGAGTATTTATCTTGTGCGACCGCATTAGCAATCGCACCTGTTCCGGGTAGCGTTTGCACGCGTGAGTCAAAATCGTCGCCGTCTAAAACGCGCTTCTTGAAAAATTCGTAAGTGCCTGAACTGTTCTCGCGTCCGTAAATGACAATCGATTTGTCTTCCCAGCCAAGTTCCTTCCAGTTTTTGATTTTGCCTGTGTAGATGGCTTTCATTTGCGAGATTGAAATTTCGGAAAGGGGATTGGTTTCATGAACGTAAATCACGATGCCGTCTTTGGCGACAGGAATTTCAATTACATCGCGCCCGTATTTGGCTTTGATAATGTCGCGCTCGCGCTTCTTCATCGGTCGTGAGGATTGGCAAATGTCGGCAATTCGGTTAATCAAGGCAGAAATGCCGGTGCCGCTTCCGCCACCATTGACCTGAATTGTGGCTTCGGGGAACTTTTGCATATAAATTTCCGCCCACTTTTGTCCAATCGCCACCATTGTATCCGAGCCGCGAACCGTTATCGGTCGCTCTTCATCTGGCGCACAAGCCCCCAAGAGCAACACGAGAATAAGACTGTAAGCGTAACGAAGGCGTTGCATAAAAATTAAATGATGGATTTCAAATATAGCACGCGCATTTCGCGAGCGAGAGGGCTTAACGAAAACTTAACGCAAGAGATTACGGCGATATAAAATCTGCTCGATGGTTTCGTCGAGGGAGTGATAGCAAATTCCGAGTTGCTCAATGGACTTTTGATTGGCATAGCAAAGCGTTTTTTCAGAAAGGCACATGGTATCGAAGGTAATAGCGGAGCGAAAGGTTGAAACGAAAGCAAGCAAATCGCACACCCCGCCGATGATGAAGCCGAGCGCGGACGGAAGTTCGGCGACACTCCGAGAACGCGCCCCGCGAAAACGTGAAATCCGCTCTGTGAGCGTGCGATAAGAAAGATTTTCGGAATTGATGATATAACGCTCGCCCGTTTTGCCATGCTTCCAAGCACGTTCAATCGCAACTACGACATCGGCAATATCGACAAAACCCGTTCCGCCTTTTGGCACATAGGGGATTTTTCCGCGAAATAAATCCGCGATAAAATCGGACGCCGAATGAAGTCGGTGCGGTAAATCGCCCAGCACAACCGAAGGATTGACAATCACAGAATCCAACCCTTCGGCAACGCCACGCAAGACTTCAAATTCCGAGAGATGCTTCGAGAGCATATAGCCGACGCGCTCTTGCCACGATTGAAAAGGCATTTGCTCCGTGCTTAACGCTGAATTGGGCAAGCCGCTCGAGCCAATCGCCGCGGTTGAACTCACATGCACAAGTCGCTTGACGCGATTTTTCAAGCATGCATTGACAAGGTTGCGCGTGCCGACCACATTGGCGCGATAGAGTCGCCGATAATCCTTCTGATGAAACGAAACCAACGCCGCGCAATGAAAAACGACATCGACGCCTTCGGTTGCGCCCCATAGTGAAGCGGGATTGAGCAATTCGCCATAAACCCACTCGATAGGAAGAGACTCTAAATGACGGTGCGAGGAAGAAGAACGTGCCAGTGCTTTTAAGCGAATAGATGTTCCGTATTGTTGATGAAGGTGGCGCGTGAGTGCCGAGCCGATGTAGCCCGTCGCACCTGTAATCAAAATGGTTTCTTTGGACACACGCTACTCAAGTTTCATCAAGAGGTAATTTTTTTCAACCGCTTGCTTTTCGGAGACTTTGATTTCTTTGACAACGCCGTCAGTGGGAGATTTAATTTCATTCTGCATTTTCATTGCCTCCAAAATGAGCAAGCCTTGTCCTTTCTTGACGCTCTCGCCAACCGAAACCGAAAGTTTAACGACCAAGCCCGGCATTGGGGCTTTGATGTCGCCCGATGCGGCTTTCTTTTTCGCACTTCCGCCCATTTTATCGAGCATCAGTTGCAATTCGTCTTTGACTTCAACCGAAACAAGTTCGCCGTTGATTTTGAAATTAAATCCGTCGTCGGTTTTGACAGATTCAACGCGAAAGACTTTGCCTTCATAAATGAAGTGATAAAAGCGTTCCGAAAGTTGAACAAGGCGCGATTCTTTTTTTGCACCGTTAATGCTCACGGCGTCGGTGCTGAGCGGTTCAACTTCAAAGGCGGATTGATGGATTGTGGCTTGATATTTCATAGCGGTTGGCTCTTAAAATGTTCAAGAAATGTTCAAAACAAAGTGTGTTGAACGGGTGCAAGTTACATTTTTTTCAAACAAGTTTCGGTTACACTTCTGACGGGTTGAGTTCGGAATCAATCGTGCGGGCAAGCGAGCGAAGGAAATTTTTTTTGAGCATGATGTTGCGGATTTGAGAAAGAATAGATTTGCGCGCTTCGAGCGAGGTTGCGACATCGAATTTTTCACAGAGAGCGTCAACCTCGTTATCGCATTCGGCTTGGCGCGCTTGTAAGTCAGAAAGCGAACTAAGAAGCGAAGTGCGGAGGGAGTTTGTCGGCGCGTGTTTGTGCTCCTCGAGCTGTTCGCGCACTTCCATCAGTTCCATCAAGAGTTCGGGCGGGGTTTGTTTTTTTTCGGCTTCGGTAATGTCGCCTAAGTAAAGTCCAATCACATAGAGCAGTCGTTTTTCTTTGTCTTTGAGCGTGAGAAAGGCTTGATTAAGAAACGATGAGGCGTCAAGGCTTTGGGCTTGTTCGGCTTTGGTGCCGCTTTGATGAAAATCGGGGTGAAGTTCGCGCGAGAGCGCGTAGAATTGCTTTTGGAGCAATTTGGTATCGAGATTGAGTTTTTCGTCTAATCCGAAAAGTTCGAAGTAAGTTTTGTTCATAATCAAAGTTGATGAAACCCCTGTTGGAAAATGTGATGTGCAAATGAAGCCAGTGCACGAAAAACAGTTACGCCCGATTTTTCGTTGTATATTCGCACGCTTTCAAATGTAACTTTTCAAAACGCTTCTCTCCGACATGCACACACGAGGACGCTTTACAACACCGAACGCCAAATCGTCGCAACCGAACAATGTTGAAAAAACCGTCTTGCCAAACGGGCTAACCGTGATTACAGAATACGTGCCGACCGTGCGCTCGGCATCGATTGGATTATGGACAGAAACCGGCTCGCGCGACGAAACCAAAGAGACAGCAGGCATTTCCCACTTTATCGAGCATCTCGTTTTCAAAGGCACGAAAAAACGCGATTACATTGAAATCTCAAAAAGCTTAGAGCGCGTTGGCGGCTACCTCAACGCCTTCACCTCAAAAGAAAATACATGCTTTTATGCGCGTGTGCTCGATGAATACAGCGACATTGCCGTCGACGTCCTGACCGATTTGGTCTTCAATCCAACCTTCCCACAAAAAGAACTTGAAAAAGAAAAAGATGTTGTTATCGAAGAAATCAAAAGCGCGGACGACACGCCCGACGACGTCATTTTTGAGGACTTCGATAAATTCACTTACAACAACCACCCATTTGCACTGCCGATTGCAGGCACGGAAAAGACCGTGCGCTCTTTCACACGCAAAAAAGTGCTCGAGCATCTTCACACTTACTACACGCCCGACAAGATGATTTTGGCGGCGGCAGGCAATCTCAAACATTCGGCACTTGTCAAACTTGCCGAGAAGTATGTTCCAAAGTTGCACCGAACCTCGACGCGCACACGCGAGCAATATGCGGTCAGTGCCTATAAAGCCTTTGAAAAAGAAATTGCAAAGCCGATTTCACAAGCGCATGTGGTTACAGGATTTCCATTCGAGCGAAACGATAAAGACTTTTACGCGGTGCTCTTGCTCAACATGATTTTGGGCGGCGGCATGAGTTCTCGATTGAACTTAAAGTTGCGCGAAAAATACGGGCTTGCTTACAGCGTGTTTTCAAACTTCAATTCGGGCGACGAAGTCAATTTGTTCAATGTTTATGTCGGCACAGATTCCAACAAGGTGCAAAAATCGCTGGCATTGATTCGCGAAGAGATTGAAAAAATTGCCGATAAACTCGTGCCTGAAAAAGAACTTGAATTGAATAAAGCCCAACTCAAAGGCGGAATCATTATGAGCCAAGAAAATATGTCGGCGCGTATGAATCACCTTGCGCGAGATTTGTATTACTTCGGGCGATTCCGTTCCGACACGGAAGTATTGGACGCCATTAACGCCGTTTCGCCCAAGCAAATACGCACAGTTGCTGAATCGCTTTTCAATCAGCATCAGTTCTCAACGCTGGTGTATGTGCCAAAGAAAAAAAAGTGAGGCGGAATGTTTGGCGTGCCTTGTGGCGTTTTGCAGTCGTCATTCAATTTCTTGAACCTAAACTTATCAACTTTCATGTCAGACTTTACTTTTGAAACCATCAAAGGCGAAACCAAAAGCCTTTCCGACTATAAAGGCAGAGCCTTGCTCGTGGTCAATGTGGCTTCAAAGTGCGGATACACGCCGCAATACAGAGGGCTTGAAGCCTTGCACGAAGCCTATCACGATAAAGGCTTGAGCGTCATTGGATTTCCGTGCAATCAATTCGGCAGACAAGAGCCGGGCACAAACGAAGAAATTGAAAATTTCTGCACCTCGAACTACGGCGTAAAGTTCGATATGATGGCGAAAATTGATGTCAATGGTGAAGGCGCGCACCCCTTTTACAAGTGGCTCAAAGAGAACGCTCAAACAAAAGGTGATGTGAAATGGAATTTTGAGAAATTCGTGCTGGATAAAAACGGGAATGTTGTTGCGCGGTTCGAGAGCGGGGTTGCACCTGAATCGGAGCGCATCAAGCAAGCGATTGAAGCCGCACTAGCGTGAGCATTACTTTGTCAAAATTTTGAGCAAATCTTTCTCAATGCTTTCGGTCGGATATTCCACAATCCGACCGATTTCTTTTCCGCCCTTCAAGACCACCAGCGTTGGCACGCGCTTAATGCTGTAACGCTCGGCAATGCCCGACGGCTCTTTTTTCTTGCGCGAAACGCCGTGAAGTGAGAGCGACGATTGCGGAAGGTTGAGCGCGGAAAAGAGTTTGAAATATTTCGGAAATTCTGCTTTTGTGTCGCCACACCAACTTCCACCGAAAATGATGAGCGAAAGGTCAGGGCTTTTGGTGAGCGGTGTAAGGCGAGCGACGGCGTCGGGGTCGGGCGTGTAGTCGGGAGCGTCGTAAGTTGTCCATTCTGCGTTTTGTTTCCACTCGTTCCATGTGCAAGTTCCTAAAATCATTTTCTCTTTCGTCTCGGCATCTTCAAGCGCGAACTGCGAGGAAGCGCACCCTGAAAGCAAAGCCAAGAAGAAAGGCAGGAGCGCAAGCAGGCGCGAGCGGCAAAACATAGCGAGTTCGTTTAGGATTGAAAATGAGGGAAAAGATATTTGCTGACGATTTGGCGTAAGTCGTCGGGCTGAACGGGCTTTTGAAGCACTTCGGCGACACCGATTCCGAGTGCATGTCGCGTAAAGGAAGCGTCGCAAAGTGAGGTCAGTAAAACGATTGTTGGCAAGTTCACGGCGTTATTGAGGGCGTATTGAAGGAAATCGGCGCCCGAACCG